>NZ_JBXASU010000011.1:0-117455 GCF_058809705.1 Cupriavidus sp. MPR-AND1C
AAGGGGAGGCAGGGGGCGCGGGGGTGAGTTGTTCGCCCTTGCGGCGGCGCGCAAGCATGGACATGAAAAGTCTCGGGTCGCCCGGCCTCCAGTGGCGGATCGTTAACACAAAAAGTACACATATTTTTGTGCTAAATTATGTGCTTTATTACGGGTAATAAACGGACTGCAAGCCTGTCCATGCAGTCTGATTGGAACCCGCTACACCAGGCAACCCAAAGATATGACTGTCACACGCGCCATCTACGCTACCGCGACCGTAAGCATCACGGACCTTCGCCGCAACCCCGGTGCCATCATTGAGGAGGCCGGTAACGAACCCGTGGCAGTCCTCAATCACAATCGCCCGGCCGCATACCTGGTTCCCGCCCAGGCTTTCGAAGCACTCATGGACAGGCTCGAGGACATCGAGCTTGCAGAAATCGTTCGGCAGCGTCGCGGCGGGAAGTCCGTAAAGGTGTCGCTGGATGAGTTATGAGCTCGCCTTTCACGAAGACGCTTTGAAGGAATGGAAGAGACTCGATGCGTCGATCAAGGATCAGTTTCGAAAACAGCTCGAGAAACGTCTGGCCGAACCCCGGGTGCAGTCTGCCAAGCTCAGCGGCAAGGACATGAAAGACGTCTACAAGATCAAGCTGCGCGATGCCGGGTACCGGCTGGTGTACGAGGTCAACGATCGTACCGTCACTGTGCTAGTGCTCGCTGTTGGACGACGGGACAAGAGTGAGGCGTATCGCCGGGCCGGTGTGAGGCGATAGCGGTCACCTTGTTTATGCCCGGCCTATGGTTCGCATTTTCCATCTCGCGTGGCAACTGCATCATCCTGCCGGCTCGTGCTCCACAAGATGCACGCCAGCAACAACACCTGCACCACCAGCCGGATACCCAGCAGGCTCGGCGGAATCTTCGGGAATAGCTCGGGGTGCTGCCACATGTAGACATTGGCAGGCGTGACCGCAAGCGTCAGCAGTGCCAGGCCGTATCCCGCCGCTCGCCGGGTGGGCAGCCACAGCACCCCCATCGCGCCCGGTTGCCAGTGTGGCCCAGCAGCCCAGCAGCCCGGCGGGCCTCCCAATTCGAGATTGCTCTCCAACCTTCATCGTTTTGTCATCCGCACCACCCAGAATGCGCTCACTGTTGATGCAAGGAGTGTGGGATGACGCATGCGATTGAAGTGCGCGGCCTGTCCAAGTCGTTCCAGGCGGGACGCAAGGCGCTGGATGACGTGAGCCTTGCCGTTGCCCCTGGTGAAATGGTGGCGCTGCTGGGTGCCTCGGGCTCGGGCAAGTCCACGTTGCTGCGCCACGTGGCGGGGTTTGTCGCTGCCGATGCGGGCGGCGCTGGCGAGGTGCGGGTCAATGGCCGGGCCATCCAGCAAGGCGGCCGGCTGGCGCGTGATGTGCGCGCGGCAAGGGCAGAGATCGGTTTTGTGTTCCAGCAGTTCAACCTCGTGGGCCGCCTGCCGGTGATCACGAACGTGCTGACCGGCATGCTGCCGCGCGTGCCGCTGTGGCGCAGCCTGATCCGCTTGTTCCGTGTCGGCGAGATCGACGCAGGGCTCGAAGCGCTTGCCCAGGTTGGTATAGACGACTATGCCTTTCGGCGGGCCTCCACCCTGTCGGGCGGCCAGCAGCAGCGCGCGGCCATTGCCCGTACGTTGGTGCAGAACGCGCGGGTGATCCTGGCCGACGAGCCGATCGCTTCGCTGGATCCCGAATCCGCGCGGCGCGTGATGGAGTTGCTGGCGCAGATCAACCGGGCACGCCGCGTGGCGGTGGTGGTGTCGCTGCACCAGGTGGATGTGGCGATGCGCTATTGCCCGCGCGTGGTCGCGCTGCGCCACGGCAAGGTGGTCTACGACGGCCCGTCCGCCGCGCTCACCCCCGCCATGCTGCGCGAGCTGTATGGCACGCAAGCCGCCGAGCTGTTGCCCGATGGCGCGGGGCTGGAAGTTGCCGCGCCCGCCATGCCGCATGGCGGCCTGGCGGCGGCCTGATTGACCCCGGATTTCCTCGCAATGTTTCCCGCAAACACCCCCAACAAGGCTTTTCCTCGGAGTTCCCTCATGCTGCGCAGAACCCTTTTTGCCCTGATCGTCTCGAGCGCCGCTGGCGCGCTCTCGCTGCCCGCCTTTGCCCAGGAAGGCAAGGTCCTCAACATGGGCTTTATCTCGACGGAAACCTCGTCCAACCTGAAGTCCGCCTGGCAGCCGGTGGTCGATGACCTGAGCAAGCAGTTGGGCGTGCAGGTCAAGCCGTTCTTTGCCTCCGACTATGCTGGCATCATCGAAGCCATGCGCTTCAACAAGGTGCAGATCGCCTGGTTCGGCAACAAGTCCGCCATCGAAGCGGTGGACCGCGCCAGCGGCGAGGTGTTCGCCTCGGTGATCGACAAGGACGGCAACCCGGGCTACTGGTCGCTCCTGATCGTCAACAAGGACAGCAACCTCAAGACGCTGGATGACGTGCTCAAGCAAGGCAAGTCGCTGAGCTACGGCGCGGGCGATCCGAACTCCACCTCGGGCACCGCCGTGCCGGGCCACTACCTGTGGGGCGCCCACAAGATCGAGCCGAAGACCTTCTTCAAGACGGTGCGCGTGAGCAATCACGAAACCAACCTGCTGTCGGTGCTGAACAAACAGGTCGACGTGGCGGTCAACAACACCGAGAACATGGAGCGCTACCGCATCAACACCGGCAAGAACGCCTATGACCAGGTACGCGTGCTGTGGAAGTCGCCGCTGATCCCGGCGGATCCGCTGGTCTACCGCAAGGACCTGCCGGCCGATGTCAAGGCCAAGGTGCAGACCTTCTTCGTGAACTACGGCAAGGGTGCCGATGCCGCGCGCGAGAAGGAGAACCTCGCCAAGCTGACCTACCAGGGATTCCGCGCGTCCAACGACAACCAGCTGGTGCCGATCCGCCAGATCGAGCTGGCCCGTGAGAAGGCCAAGATCGAGTCCGACACCACGATGGCCGCGCCGGACAAGGAAAAGCGCCTTGCCGACCTGAGCAGCAAGCTGGCTGCGCTGGACAAGATCGCCGCCAGCGCGCAGTAACGCGCCCATCGTCGGCCCGCCCCAAAGCCGGGGCGGGCCGCGCACCGTCGCCTCACCTTAGCCTTAGCCTTAGCCCGAGTATCCATGCATTCTTCCGCCAACTCCACCATGATCCCAGCCACTCCGCCTCGTGCCGTCCGTGCGCCGCGTGCCAGCCTGCCTGTCATGTTCGTCTGGGCGGTGGTGCTCGCCTTGCTGGCCATGTCGTGGCAGGGCGCCGACATGCGTCCGCTCGACCTGTGGAGGGATTCCGGCAACATGGCGAAATTCGCTGCCGACTTCTTCCCGCCCAGTTTCCGTGACTGGCGCATCTACCTGGACGAGATGCTGGTGACCGTGCAGATCGCGATCTGGGGCACCTTCCTGTCCATCGTGTTTGCCGTGCCGCTGGGGCTGGCGTGTTCGGCCAATATCGTGCCGGCCTGGGTCTACCAGCCGATGCGCCGCGTGATGGACGCCTGCCGCGCCATCAATGAGATGGTGTTCGCCATGCTGTTTATCGTGGCGGTGGGGCTAGGCCCCTTCGCCGGCGTGCTCGCGCTGTGGGTGCACACCACCGGCGTGCTGGCCAAGCTGTTCTCGGAAGCCGTGGAGGCCATCGACCCGCGCCCCGTGGAAGGCGTGCGCGCCACCGGCGCCAGCGCGCTGGAAGAGGTGGCCTACGGCGTGATCCCGCAGGTGCTGCCGCTGTGGATCTCCTATGCGCTGTACCGCTTCGAATCCAATGTGCGCTCGGCCACGGTGCTAGGCATCGTCGGCGCGGGCGGCATCGGCACCGTGCTGTGGGAGATCATCCGCAGCTTCCAGTATGCCGAGACCTGCGCGGTGATCATCATCATCGTTGGCTTTGTCACGGTCATCGATTTGCTGTCCGCCCGGATCCGCAAGGCGCTGGTCTGACAGCGGCCTCAAGCCGCCACAAGCCGCCTCACGACACCAGCCCGCACACACAAATCATCATGACGATCCTCAGGCGCATCGAAATCCTCTTCTCCGGCCACGGCACCGCCTTCTATGGCGGCGAGGCCATCACCCAGACCGAACATGCGCTGCAGTGCGCGCAGCTGGCCGAGCAGGCCGGCGACCCCGAGCCGCTGATCGTCGCCAGCCTGCTGCACGACCTCGGCCACCTCGTGATGTCCGAGGACAGCACCACCGATTTGCGCCACCAGGAAGTCGGCGCCGACCTGCTGGCGGTCGGGTTTGGGCCGGAGGTGACCGAGCCGGTGCGCATGCATGTGGCCGCCAAGCGCTACCTGTGCGCTACCGAGCCGGGCTACCAGGCTATCCTGTCGCCGGCCTCGCAACACAGCCTGGCACTGCAGGGCGGCCCCTTTGGCGCGGCCCAGGCGCAGGCTTTCGTCGACCACCCCCACGGGCCGGCAGCCGTGCGCCTGCGCCGTTATGACGACCTGGCCAAGGTCGTCGGCCTTGCCACGCCGCCGCTGGAGCACTACCTGCCGATGGTGGCGCGCTGCCTGCGCCGTGCGCCCTGACCCGCATCGCACCGGCGCAATCTCACTCGGAACCGATATCCGCATGGACCTGCCTGAAGCACACCGCACCAGGGGCGGCCCGACCCTGCACGAAGTGACCGGCACCGATGCTGAACTGCTGCAGGTGGCCGCCTTGCTCGCCGAAATGGACAACGAGACGCCGCTGCCTTTGCAGCGCATGCGCGCGCTGTTCGCCCAGCTCAAGGCGATGCCGTACTATCGCTGCTACCTGATGCGCAGCGCCGCCGGCGAAGCGCTCGGCACGTTCTGCCTGCTGGTGTTCCCGGTGCTGGCGCACGACGGCCGCAGCGAGGCCATCGTGGAAAGCGTGGTGGTGACCCACGCCGCGCGCGGCACCGGCGTAGGCACGGCCATGATGCACGCCGCCATGCGGCTGGCCGAAGAGGCGGGCGCCTCAAAGCTGGTGCTGTCGTCCAGCGCGCGCCGGGTGCAGGCGCATCGGTTTTACCGGCGCCTTGGGTTTGCGGAGCACGGGACCAGCTTTAGCATAGGGTTGCCGGTGGCGGCGGTGCACCTCTGACAGTAGCGCTATCCCATCCGCTTGCCCCTACTTCGCCTGGCCGTTTCCCCCCCGGCCCCGGGCGCCTTCTCCGCCGGCGCCTCGATGCTTTCGCGAAAACGCTGCGTGACAGCGGTTTCAGCGAGCGCGTGATACGCCAGGGAAATGCCGATCGACGCATCCGGCGGCAGGTCGGAGATCGGGCGGAACACTACGCGGCCCGATGCGTGCGATGCGTTGACCGATGGCACCAGGGCCACCCCGAGCCCGCTATCCACCAGCCCTACCACGGTCTGCACCTGTACGGCTTCCTGCGCGATGTAGGGGCTGATGCCGGCGCGTGCGAACAGGTGCGACACCGCGGCTTGCAGGCCGCCCACGCGTGAGGGCGTGTAGCCGATCAGGGGACAGTCGGCGAGGTCGTGCAAGGCAACCTGCTTGTGCTTGGCCAGGGCGTGGCCGCGCGGGAGCGCGGCACAGAATACGTCGGTCTGGATCAGCTGGAAGCGGACGTTTTCCGGGCGGGCGGTGGGCACGCGCACGAAGCCCACGTCAAGCTCGCCGTTTTCCACTAGCGATAGCAGTTCGAGGTTGGTGCCTTCGCGCAACGCCAGCTTGACCTGCGGGTGGCGCTTGGCGAACGCCTGTATCAGCCGCGGCAGCAAACCGAACGTGACCGAGCCGATGAACCCGATGCGTAGCCGGCCGGCTTCGCCGGTGGCGCTCGCGCGCGCGGCCGTGCTGACTTCTTCGGCATTCTGCAGGCATTTCCTGGCGGCTTGCAGGGCGGCTTCGCCGGGGGCGGTCAGCCGTACCCCGCGGGCAGTGCGCTCGAACAAGGGCGTGCCGAGTTCTTCCTCCAGTTTGCGGATGGCGACGGAAAGCGGCGGCTGTGCCATGAAGAGCCGCTCCGCCGCCCGGCTGAAGCTGCTGGTCTCGGCGACGGCTACGAATTGCTTGAGTTGACGCAGGTCCATCCATATACCTCGTGTATAGCTAGGTGCATGCAAAGTATTGGATTAAGTATATGACATTGCTTACGATTGTTTCCGGAACAGGCACAAAGAAGCCGAGGGCGCCGGACACATGCTTGGCCGCGCCTGACCTCAGACCGGAGACAATCGATGATCAGCACGAAACGCTGGCTTGCCGCTGCCGTTGCGGCCACCGCCGCTCTCACCTTGCCCGCGCTTACCCTGGCGCAGGCTTTTCCTGCCAAGCCCGTCAAGATCGTCGTGCCTTACCCGCCGGGCGGCACCAATGACATCGTGGTGCGCCTGCTGGCGCAGAAGCTGGGTGACAGCATGGGCCAGCCGTTCGTGGTCGAAAACAAGCCCGGCGCTTCCGGCAACCTGGGTGCGGAGCAGGTGGCCCGCGCGGCGCCCGACGGCTACACGCTGCTGCTGGTGACGACGGGGCATTCGATTCACCCTTCGCTCTACAAGCACCTGCGCTACAACATCAAGACCGATCTCACGCCGGTGAGCGAGCTGACGCGCGGCCCGATGCTGGTGATGGTGACCCCGTCGCTGCCTTACAAGACGGTGCAGGACGTGATTGCCGCGGCCAAGGCCAAGCCGGGATCGATCAACTTCGGCTCGGCGGGCAACGGTTCGTCCACGCACCTGGCTACCGAGCTGCTGAGTTCGATGGCCGGCGTGAAGATGACCCACATCCCGTACAGCGGCAGCGCGCCTGCCATGGCGGACGTGATGGCGGGCAATGCCCAGCTGGTGATGGACCTGATGTTCTCGGCGCTGCCGCAGGTCAATGGCGGCAAGCTGCGTGCGATCGCCATCACCGGCGCCAAGCGCTCGCCGCTGCTGCCTGGTGTGCCAACGGTGGCAGAGTCCGGCGTGCCAGGCTTCGAGACCCTGGCGTGGAACGGGCTGATGGCGCCGGCAAACACGCCCAAGCCGATCATCGACAAGCTCAACGCCGAGATCCACAAAGCGCTGGACGCGCCGGAGATGAAGGAGCGCCTGCGCGCGCAGGGCTTCGAGCCGTCGCCGGGCACGCCAGAGCAGTTCGGCGCGTTGATCCGCGCCGAGATCGACCGTTGGGCAACGGTCGTCAAGACGTCCGGCGCCAAAGTCGAATAGGCCAGCCTTGCGAAGGCCTGGGCGGGTGCCGCCCCGGCCCGGTCGGCTCCGCCTTCACTTCTTTTCCGCGCCCTCTGCGCCGCCACCATTCTTCCTGCAAGCGATCTCGCCATGCCAGACCGTAATCCCCTTGTTCGTCTCCTTCGCCCGCGTTCCGTCGCCGTCATCGGCGCCTCGGACGATCCGCTGCGCATCGGCGGGCGGCCTATCGACTACATGCGCAGCCAGGGGTACCAGGGCCGCCTGATGCCGGTCAATCCCAATCGCGCCGCCATCCAGGGCCTGGAAGCCTACGCCAGCGTGGCTGGCCTGCCGCAGACGCCGGACGTGGCCATCGTGGCGGTGGCCGCCAAGCTGGCGCCCGCCGTGGTGGCGGAACTGGCGGCGCGCGGCACGGCGGCAGCCATTGTGTTTTCCGCAGGGTTTGCCGAGGCCGGGGCCGAGGGCGCGCGGATCCAGCAGCGCATGGTGGCCTCGGCGCGCAAATACGGCATGCGCCTGCTTGGCCCGAACTCGTTGGGCGTGGTCAATCCCGGCACCGGCTTTTACGGCAGCTTCACCTCGGTGGTGGAAATGGGCTTTCCGGTGGCCGGGCGGGTCGGCATTGCCAGCCAGTCCGGCGCGTATGGCAGCCACATCCTGGGCATTGCGCGCGATGCAGGCATCGGCGTGTCGGCCTGCGTGATGAGCGGCAACGAGAGCGACATCAGCCTGGGCGACATCGTCCACGCCATGGTGGACGACGACAACACCGATGTGATCGCGGTCTACGCCGAGGGCATCCGCGACGGGCAGCGCCTGATGCAGGCGCTGGAGGCTGCGCGCAAGGCGCGCAAGCCGGTGGTCATGATGAAGGTTGGCACCAGCGCGGTGGGCAGCGCGGCGGCGCAGTCGCACACGGCCTCCCTGGCCGGCAACGACGCGGTGACCGATGCCGTGCTGGCCGAGTTCGGCGTGGTGCGGGCGCGCTCCACCGAGCATATGCTCGACGTGGCACGGCTGGCCACGCGCCGCATCTATCCCGCCAGCAATTCCCTGGGCGTGATTACCGTCAGCGGCGGCGCCGGCGTCATTATCTCCGATGCGGCGGAAGTGGCTGGCTTGCCGATGCCGGAGATGCCCCCTGCGACCCAGGAGCGCCTGAAAGCGTTGCTGCCCTTTGCCGCGCCGCGCAACCCCGTGGACTGCACGGCGCAGTTCCTGAACGACATGACCATCGCGGGCCGCTTCACGCAAGCGGTGGTGGCCGAGGGTGGCTACCAGTCGGTGCTGGGTTTCTTTACCTACACAGGCGGCGCCGACTCGATTGCGCCGCGCCTGCGCGAGCAGCTCAAGGGCGTGCGCGACAAGCATCCGGACCGGCTGTACCTGCTGTCGGTGCTGGCCTCGCCCGAGCGTGTGCGCGAGTACGAGGCCGACGGCTTTTCCGTGTTCGAGGATCCCACCCGCGCGGTGGTGGCCATCGAAGCCATGGGCCGTTTTGGGCAAGCGTTTGAGCGCGCTCCCGGCTTGCCGCCGCCCTCGGTGCCCGCGGTGGCGCTGCCAGACAGCACGCCTGACGAGGCGCAGGCCAAGCGCGTGCTGGCGCAGGCCGGCATCGCCGTCGCCCCGGAACGCGCTTGCGCCGCGGCCGGCGAGGCGGTGGCGGCGGCCGAGGCGTTGGGCTATCCCGTGGTGCTCAAGATCCTGTCGCCGGACATCCAGCACAAGTCCGAGATCGGGGGCGTGCTGCTGAATGTCACCGATGCCGAAGGCGTGCGTGCCGGTTTCGACCTGTTGATTGCACGCGCCGAGGAGGCCATGCCGGGCGCGCGCTTCGAAGGCGTGCTGGTCGCTAAACAGCTCAGTGGCGGCGTGGAATGCATTCTCGGCATCCAGCGCGATCCCGTCTTTGGCCCGGTAGCCATGTTCGGGCTGGGCGGCATCTTTGTGGAAGTGATGAAGGACGTGGTGCTGCACCGTTGCCCGTTCGGCGAGGACGTGGCCGAGCAGATGATCCGCTCCATCAAGGGCGCGCCGCTGCTGCTGGGTGCGCGCGGCAAGCCGCCAGTGGATATCAAGGCGCTGGCGGGCATGCTGGCGCGGCTGTCCGTGTTTGCGCACCAGGCCGGCCCGCGCCTGCAATCGGTGGACCTGAATCCGGTGTTTGCGATGCCGCAAGGACAGGGCGCCTTTGCCGTCGATGCCGTGATCGAGGTGACGGAGCTGCCCCGATGATTCGCGACGCCGAAACCCTCAACGCCCGGCGCGACAGCATCCGGCGCTTTGTGCGCGTGGCCCTGAGCCAGCCGCCGGCTCCAATCTGACCCAATCTGAAGCTGCTTGCGCAGCCATCCCGACACACGTATTCCGAGGAGAACCGAATGGACCTGCAGATCAAGGGCAAGGTCGCCATCGTCACGGGCTCAGCCCGCGGGCTGGGCGCGGCTACGGCTCGCCACCTGGCGCAAGAGGGCGTCAAGGTGGTGATCACGGACATCCTGCGCGAGCAGGCCGAAGCCACGGCCGCCGCGCTGCGCGCCGACGGCTTGCAGGCGCATTGCATCGTCGCCGACATCACCAGGGGCGCCGATGTGCAGCGGCTGGTGGATGAAACCATCGCGCACTTTGGCGGGGTGCACATCCTGGTCAACAACGCTGGCTTTCCGCGCGACAAGTACCTCGTCAAGATGACCGAGGAGGACTGGGACCTGGTGATGGAGGTCATGCTCAAGGGCGCTTTCCTGGCCACCAAGGCCGTGATGCCGCGTTTGATCGAGCAAGGCTGGGGGCGGGTCATCAACATCAGCTCGCGCGCGCACTTCGGCAATCCCACGCAAGCCAATTACGCGGCGGCCAAGGCCGGGCTGATCGGCATGGCCAAGGCGCTGGCGCTGGAGCAAGGGCGCTACGGCGTGACCGTCAATTGCGTGGCGCCCGGCTTCATGGAAACCGAGATGGTGCAGGCCTTGCCCACCTACGAGACCATCAAGGAGCGCGCCGTCGCCGCGCAGCCGATCAAGCGGGTTGGCCGGCCGGGCGACATCGCCGATGCGGTGGCCTTCCTGGCTTCGGAGCGCGCCAGCTTCATTACCGGCGAGGTGCTGCACGTCACCGGTGGGCGCTATGGCTGAGATCTCGGCAGGGCCGGTGCGTTGCTCCGCCAAAGACGGCATTGCCACGCTGACGCTGGACAACCCGCCGCTGAATGTGGTCTTCCGCGGCCTGACCGAGGCGCTTGACCGTGCGCTGGACGCGCTGGCGCGCGATCCTGCCGTGCGCGCCGTGGTGCTGACCGGTGCCGGCACCCGTGCCTTCTGCGCGGGATCCGATATCGCCGAGTTCCGCCCGCTGATGCGGCCCGGGCAGATCGTGCCGGGCAAGCTCGCTTTGCAGCATGCGGTGTTTGGGCGGCTGGACGATTTCCCCAAGCCGACGGTGGCGGCGGTCAACGGCCTGGCGTTTGGCGGCGGCCTGGAGATCGCGGTCTGCTGCGACCTGATCGTGGCGGACGAGACGGCGCGCTTCGCGCTGCCCGAGATCAAGCTGGGCGTGTTCCCCGGCAGCGGCGGCCCGGTGCGCGTCACGCGGCGCGTGGGCGAAGGCCGCGCCAAGGAGCTGATGTTCCTGGGCGAACCCATCGATGCGGCCACCGCGCTGGCCTGGGGCCTGGTCAACCGCGTGGCCCCGCCGGGCCAGGCGCTGCAAGCGGCATTGGCGCTGGCCGCCACGCTGGCGCGGCGCCCGCCGCTGGCGCTGGCGCTGTGCAAGCAGGCCATCGACCTGAGCTTTGACACCACTGAAGACGAGGCCATGCGGCAGGCGCTGCCGCTATCGGACCGCGTGTTCAGTTCCAAGGAGGCGCAGGAAGGCGTGCGCGCCTTCTTCGCCAGGGAAACCCCGCGGTTCGGCACTGACGAACTGCATCATGAACAAAGGATGCCATCATGAAACGAGCCGCAATCGTCTCCCCGCTGCGCACGCCCATCGGCGCGTTCGGCGGCAGCCTGCGCAGTATCCCCGTCGAAGAACTCGGCGCTACCGTGGCGCGCGCCGTGGTCGAGCGCACGGGCCTGGATCCGGCCCGTATCGAGGATGTGGTGTTCGCCCATTCCTACGCCAACGGCGAAGTGCCTTGCACCGGGCGCTGGGTGGCGCTGCAGGCCGGCTTTCCGATCAGCGTTGCCGGCATGCAGCTGGATCGGCGCTGCGGCAGCGGCCTGCAGGCCATCGCCACGGCGGCGATGATGGTGCAGACCGGCGCCGCCGATGTCGTGATGGCTGGGGGTGTCGAGAGCATGAGCAACGTGGAGTACTACACCACCGACATGCGCTGGGGCAAGCGCGCCGGCACCGTGAAGTTCCACGACCGTCTGGAGCGCGGGCGCGAGCGCTCGCAGCCCGAAGCCCGCTTCGGCCGCATCTCCGGCATGATCGAGACCGCCGAGAACGTGGCACGCGACTATGGCATCTCGCGCGAGCAGGCCGATGCTTTTGCGCTGCGCAGCCACCAGCGCGCCGCCGAAGCGTGGTCCAGCGGCAAGTTCGCGCAGGAGGTGGTGCCGGTCAGCGTTGCGCAGCGCAAGGGCGAGGCGCTGATCGTGAGCGAGGACGAGGGCATCCGCGGGGACCTCACCATCGAGCAGCTCGCGCGGCTCAAGCCCCTGATGAAGGACGGCATCGTCACTGCCGGCAATGCCTGCCAGCAGAACGACGCCGCCGCCGCCTGCCTGATCGTGGCCGAAGACAAGCTGGAAGCGCTCGGCCTGGCGCCCATCGGCTACCTGCATAGCTGGGCCGTGGCCGGTTGCGAGCCGTCGCACATGGGTATCGGCCCCGTGCCAGCCGTCAAGAAGCTGTTCGGCAAGAACGGGCTGGGCTTCGACGACATGGGCCTGGTGGAACTGAACGAAGCCTTTGCCTGCCAGGCGCTGGCCTGCGCCAAGGGCTGGGGCTGGAACGATCCGGATCGCTTCAATGTGAACGGGTCCGGCATCTCGCTGGGGCATCCGGTGGGCGCCACCGGCGTGCGCATCATGACCTCGCTGATGCACGAACTGGGCCGGCGCGGCGCGCGCTACGGCCTGGAAACCATGTGCATCGGCGGCGGGCAGGGCATTGCAGCCGTGTTCGAACGCGCCTGACGCCGTCATTACGCCACTACGGACCGCTCCCATGACCTACCCATTGCTCAACCGGCTGCGCGTAGTCGAAAGCTCAGCATTTATCGCAGCGCCGCTGGCCGGCCTTACGCTGGCTCAGTTCGGCGCCGACGTGATCCGCGTAGACATGATCGGCGGCGGCATCGACTACATGCGCATGCCGCGCATGCCGCAGGCCGGCGGCAAGGGGCGCAGCCTGTACTGGGCCGCGCTGAACAAGGGCAAGCGAAGCATCGCGGTCGATCTGCGCAAGCCCGAAGGGCGTGAACTGGTGCAGGCCCTGGCGACGGCGCCCGGGCCGGACGCAGGCGTACTGCTGACCAATATCGGCACGCCGTGGCTTGCGCACGAGGCGCTGGCCGCGCGGCGCGCGGACATGATCAGTTGCACCATCCAGGGCAACGGCGACGGCAGCACGGCGGTGGACTACACCGTCAATTGCGCCACCGGGTATCCGGCTGTCACCGGCGGCGGGTCGCGCGAGCGGCCGGTCAACCATGTGCTGCCGGCCTGGGACATCGCCTGCGCCTACCAGGCCGCCTTTGCCGTGGTCGCCGCGGTGGAGCAGCGCCGGCGCACGGGTGCAGGCGCGGAGCTGAAGCTGGCGTTGTCCGACATGGCCTTCACCATGCTGTCGCATCTTGGCCTGCTGGCCGAGGCCGAATTGCTGCAGCAGGAGCGGGCGTCGATCGGCAATCACCTGTATGGCGCCTTCGGCCGCGACTTTGGCACGCTGGACGGCGGCCGCCTGATGGTGGCGGCGATCTCGGCTGGGCAATGGAAGGCGCTGGTGGAGGCTTGCGGCATCGCCGGGCAGGTGGCTGCGCTGGAGCAGCGCACGGGCCTGAACCTGGGCGACGAGGCCGATCGCTTTGCCTGCCGCGAGGCCATTGCCGAGCTGGTCGCACCCTGGTTTGCCACTCGCACGCAGGCCGAGGCGGAAGGCCTGCTGGAAGCGCGCAAGGTCTGCTGGGGCCGCTACAGCACGGTCGGCGAGTTGCTGGCCGGCGATCCGCGTGTCAGTCTTGCCAATCCGGTGTTCGAGCGCGTTGCGACCCCAGGGATCGGTGAACATCTGGCGGCCGGTGCGGCGGTGCGGGTTGCGTCGATGGAGCGCGAGGCAACTTTGCCTGCTGCGTTGCTGGGCACGCATACCGACCAGGTGCTGCATGAAGTCCTGGGGCTGGATGGCGCCGCCGTCGGCTGGTTGCATGATGCCGGGGTGGTGGCGGGCCCGGAGCGGGACCCTACGGCTGGCGCTGGTTCAGGCGCTGGCGCGTGCGCTCGTGCGTGATCCGCATCAACGCGCTTGCCGCATCCTCCAGCGCGCCGCTGTTGTCGATCACCGTCAGCCGGCACCCCGCCGGCACGGCGAACGGCTCGCCCGCGCGCTGCAGGCGCCGCACGATGGCTTGCTCGTCCTCGCGGCCGCGCAGCCGCAGGCGCTCTCCCAGCACGTGCAGGCGCACGCTGACCTGCACGGCGTGCAGGGCCGGATAGCGCGCATGGGCGGCGGCCAGGTGCTCGCGTGACCCATTTACGACCACGCACAAGCCCTGCGCCAGCCAGTCGTCAAGCTCGGTCCCAATGCCGTAGCACAATCCGTGGCTGCGCCAGTGCAGCGCAAAGCCGCCTTGCGCCACGCGGTGCTCGAACGCCGCGGGGGTGATCGCCACGCTGTCTTCATCGGCGCTGCTGGCGCGGGTGATCCAGCGTTGCGCCACGCGTACGCCGGCGTCATCCTGCAACTTGTCGCGCATCACGCGCAGCAGCGAGTCCTTGCCGCTGCCGGAGGGGCCCATCAGGTAGACCAGGCCGCTGCCGTCCGGGGCTTCGGCACAGGGCGCGGCGATGTCGGCGCGCGCCGCGGTGCGCATGGCCTTGGCGCTCATGCCGCGGCTTCCAGCAGAGCCGCTCCGGCGGCATCGGTGGTGCTGCCATCAAAGCCATAGTGGCGGGCGGCCAGGAAGGGCGCATCCGGTGCGCTCTGCACGAACAGGCTGACGTCGCGTACTGTCATCGCTTGCTGGAGCAACGGTCCGCTCGCGGCCTGCAGCATGGCGATGGCGCTGTCTTGCTCGGCTTCGTCGAGCAGCCCCGTGAGCGTGATGTGGAAAATAAAGGTCTCGAACGCGTATGGGTAGCCCCACGCATCCAGCATACGCCGGGCTGGCTCGCTCAGTTGCCCTGGCTTGCGGCGTGCCAGCTCGGCGGGGGTGGGCGGCGCGCGGAAGCTGTCGAACTCGCGAACCGCTGCGTCCGCCAGCGCGTGCATGCGCGCATTGGCGCTGGCGTCGCCGCCGAGGCACCAGGCCAGGAAGCCCCGCAGGTTATGCAGTGCTAGCGGTACCGCGAAGGGTTGGCGGTCCAGCGCGAAGGCGCGCATGGCGGCGTCCAGCCCGGCAGGCGTTTGGCCATCCGCCAGCCGGAACGGGGCCTTGAGCGTCGCATGCAGGCCATAGTGAGCCGGTGCTTCAGTCCAGCGGGCGATGTGGGCCATGCGGCGGGCATCGTCGGGTACGGTGCGCGCGATCGCCTCCCCTGTTTCGGCACTGCGGCCCAGCCATTGCTCGCCCACCCGCCGAAAGGGCGCGGCGGGATTGAGGTAGATGGCGTAGCGGTAAGCCTGTGGCAATGGATTGTTCGACATCGGGCTTGGCATCCTGTGCATGCGGGTCAGGCCGCGCGCCGCGCGCCGCCGGCCTGCACCAGCGGGAAGGCACGCGTGGCGTGGCGCAGCACACCGCCGACAATGGCGGCGCAGACCTGGGGCAGGGCGGGATCGCGGTCGTCGACGATGATGGCGTCGGCACGCAGGCCGGGGCTGAGCGCGCCGCGGTCGTTCATGCCGGCGGCGCGCGCCGGATTGCGCGAGACCAGGTCCCAGGCCGCCGGCAACGGCAGCACGCCGAGCTGTGCTACGCGGAACGCGGCTTGCAGGGGCGCCGGGTAGTAGTAGTCGGAGGCCAGCACGTTGCACAGCCCGGCGGCGATCATCTCGGTGGCATCCGGGGCGCCGGTGTGGCTGCCGCCGCGGATCACGTTCGGCGCGCCGAACACAGCGTGGTTGCGCAACGCGTGGGCGGCGCGGGCCACATCCACGGTGAGCGGGAATTCCGCCACGGTGCAGCCTTGCTGGTGGTAGCGCTGGCGGGTGGCGGCGTCGCCGTCGTCGTGCGAAGCGACTTGCAGGCCGGCGGCGCGGGCGGCGGCAATCAGCCGTGCCACGCCTTGGGGCACCCCGCCGGCCTGCGCGGCCGCTTGCTCCAGGCGCTGGCGGAAGATGACCGGGTCGCACTCCGCGCGGTCCGCGTACTGCGCCAGCTTGCGCGTGTCGTGCAGGCGGGTGGCCATCTGCGGCAGGTGGTCGTTGATGGCCAGGAAGCGCACCTTGCCGCTATCGATCCAGGCCAGTGCGGTTTCCAGCCCGGCCAGGTGATGCGCCTCGAAGCGCAGGTGCACATGGTGTTGCGCGCCAAGGGTGCCGCGCATGCGCTCCAGGCCGTCGAACATGCGCTGGGCGTAAGCCTCGCCGCGCAGGCCGCCCTCCCACGATAGCGTCACGCCGTGCAGCTCGGTGGTGATGCCATGGGCGAGCAACTGGCGGTCCACGTCGAACAGCGCGCTGGTGTACGGAAAGCTCACGCCGGGGCGCGGCATCACGGCACGCTCGAAGGCGTCGCCGTGAATGTCCACGATGCCAGGCAGCACCAGCAGGTCGCCCGCATCGAGGACCGGCCCAGCCGTGCTGGCCGGCCCCGCCAGGCATCCGTCGCGCAATGCGAAGGCGGCCGGCGCAATGCCGTTGGCGGTGAGAACGCGGCGGCCGCTCAGGCCGGCAAGGGTGGGGTGAGGTGCGTGATTGGTATCCATGCTGGCGACCTTAGCGCGGGCAGATGACAAACAGATGTCTAGACCAATTTGATCGGTAGGACGTGCGTTCCAAACGGCGGGCGATTGCGCATTTTAGTCCTGGTCGGCTACGGTCAGCTGAACCCAGTCGCCGGCAAAGCGCGTCACGCTGTATTGCAGCGGCGCGCCGTTCAGGTCGACGTTGAGCGCCTCCACCTGCAGGATCGGCCGCGTCTTGGGCTGGTTGAGCTGGCGGGCCACCGGCGCCGTCGGCATGGCGGCGGTGATGCGCGACCACTTGCGCGTGTAATCGGTAATGCCGTAATGGGCCAATGCCTTGGAGATCGACTGGCGCGCGCGCATCTGCGCGTCCATGTCGGCAAACCGCGTGGCATCGAAATAGTGTTCGGCCACGTCGATGGTGCGGGCTTCGGCCTTGCCCAGCATCTGCACGCGCAGGATGGGCGCGCTGCGCGTCAGGCCCAGATGCTTGGCGATATCGGGCGCGCGCAACGTTTGCGATTCCAGCACCTCGATGTGCCCGCGCATGCCCTGGCTGGCCAGGTTCTGCGAAAAACGCGTGCGCCGCCCGATGGCGTAGTCGATGGCGTGTTCCTGCACAAAGGTGCCCCGGCCTTGCTCGATGCGCACCAGCCCGTTTTGCTCCAGCTCGCCCATGGCGCGGCGGATGGTATGGCGGTTGACGGCGAAACGCGTGGCCAGCTCTGGCTCGGGCGGCAGGCGCTCGCCCGGGACATAGAGCTTGTTGCGGATGTCAAGCGCCAGGGCCTCGCCGATCTGGCGCCATACCGCAACTCCCGAACCTCGCTCGACTTCCTGTTCCACCATCGTGTCCCGCCTTTTCGTCATCCTGCGTTAATCATTTGCGTGCTTCAATAGGATGCGATTGTGCCTCAACCTGGCCATGCCGTGCACGGAGCGCAAGCGCACGGCATGGCGTCATGAAAGCTTCATCTGGCTGTGTTGTAGTTCGGCCATGGATGGTATTCTACATCTAAACGTATAGACGTATAGGGGATGTGAAATGGATCGAACCGATACCGAAGCGGGCACGCAGGCAGGGGAGGCGGCCCGGCAGCAAGCGGATCGCGCAGCTCAAGCGGCTCAAGCAGCCCGCGCCGCCTGGCTGCGCGTGCTGGCTCTGGCAGCTCCCGATGCCCTGGCGCAGGCCGTGGGCCGCCTCGGCGCGCTGCCGGCCTACCGCCTGCTGCGCAAGCCGCAGAGCGGCATGGCCATGGTGCGGGGGCGCGCCGGCGGCACGGGGGCGCAGTTCAACCTCGGTGAGGTCAGCGTGACGCGCTGCGCGGTGACGTTGGAGCCTGGCGTGGTCGGGGTGGGTTATGTGCAAGGCCGCACACACGCCCAGGCGGAGCAGATTGCCGTGCTGGATGCGCTGCTGCAGTTGCCCGATTGGCATGCGCGCGTGCAGGCCGAAGTGGTCGCGCCGTTGGCCCGGGCGCGCACGGCGCAAGGCGAACACAAAGCCGCCGTGGCGGCGCAGACAAAGGTGGAGTTTTTTACCATGGTGCGTGGAGAGGACTGAGATGTCAGGCCAAACGATTGCCGCCCAGACGGCTGGATACGACAACGTGCCCGCGGGGCGGCACGGCGCGCTTGCGCCGATGCTGCTGCCTGGCTTCGATGATGCGGTGCCATCGGCGCAGCGGACCTTCCGCGCCGCGCTGGATGCCATGTCCCACCCGGGCAGCATTGGCGAGCTGGCCGAGCCGTGCGGCGTGCCGCAGGGCTTGTCCCCGGGCTTGAGTGCACTGCTGCTCGCGCTGGTCGACAGCGATACGCCGCTGTGGCTGCCGCCCGAGACGCCCGAAGGCGTACGCGCCTTCCTGCGCTTCCATTGCGGCTGCCCGCTGGTGGCGCAAGTGGCGCAGGCGGCCTTCGTGGTAGTGCCGGCCGGCCATGCCGTGCCCGATCTGGTGGCTTGCGCCCAGGGCGATCCGGCCTACCCGGACCGCTCCGCCACGTTGCTGATCGAGGTCGCATCGCTGGACAGCGGCCCCGAGGTCACGCTGCGCGGCCCGGGCATCGAGACCCACGCCACGCTGGCCGTGCAGGGCTTGCCGGCCGATTTCTGGACCCAGTGGCAGGCTAACCATGCGCGTTTCCCGCTCGGCGTGGACGTGCTGCTGACCAGTGGCAGCGCCCTGTGCGCACTGCCGCGCACCACCCAAGCGGAGGCTTGATATGTACGTTGCCGTCAAAGGGGGCGAGCGCGCCATCCTCAATTCGTACCGCATGCTGGATGACTACCGCCGTGGCGACCGCTGCGTGCCGGAGCTGACGCTGGCGCAGGTGCGCGAGCAAATGCCGCTGGCCGTGTCGCGCGTGATGGCCGAAGGCTCGCTATATGACCCGCACCTGGCCGCGCTGGCGATCAAGCAGGCCGCGGGCGACCTGATCGAAGCCGTGTTCCTGCTGCGCGCCTATCGCACCACGCTGCCGCGCTTTGGCTATTCGGTGGCGCTCGATACTGGCGCCATGCGCTTGCAGCGCCGGATCTCGTCCACCTTCAAGGACGTGCCGGGCGGGCAGGTGCTGGGGCCGACCTACGATTACACCCAGCGCCTGCTCGACTTCACGCTGGAAGCCGAGCGCGAGAACGCGCCGCTGCAGGCCGCGGCAACCACGCTTGACACACGCATGCCACGCGTGACGGACCTGCTGCGCCAGGAATCGCTGATCGAGCCGGAGACCGTGCCCGAGCACGACCCCGCGCCGCCCGACCTCACGCGCGAGCCGCTGGAGCTGCCCGCGGCGCGTCCGGCGCGCTTGCAGAACCTGGCCCGCGCCGATGAAGGCTTCCTGCTGTCGATGGGCTACTCCACCCAGCGCGGCTACGGCAACTCGCACCCGTTCGCGGCAGAGATCCGCTACGGCGAGGTAGAAGTGGAACTGTTCGTGGAAGAGCTGGGCTTTGCCGTGACCATCGGCGAGATCGAGGTCACCGAATGCCAGATGGTGAGCCAGTTCGCCGGCAACGCGCAGGAAGGGCCGAGCTTTACGCGCGGTTACGGCCTGGTGTTCGGCTATGGCGAGCGCAAGGCCATGTCGATGGCGCTGGCTGACCGCGCCATGCGCGCCGCCGAACTGGGCGAAGCCGCCGATGCGCCTGCCAACGACGTGGAGTTCATGCTCTACCACAGCGACAACGTGGAGGCCTCCGGCTTCGTGCAGCACTTGAAGTTGCCACACTACGTGGATTTCCAGACCAATCTCGAACTGCTGCGGCGCCTGCGCGCCGAGCGCGGGCAGGACGTGCCGTCCCCGGCGCCCACGCCGCCCGGGCAAGACGAAGCCGTCATCTCCCAAGTGCTGGCGCAGGAGGCCATCGCATCATGACCGACACCAATGCCAACACCGTCGTGCGCGACGAACACTACAACTTCGGCTACCTGGACGAATCCACCAAGCGCATGCTGCGCCGCGCACTGCTCAAGGCGGTGGCGATCCCCGGCTACCAGGTGCCCTTCGGCAGCCGAGAGATGCCGCTGCCCTACGGCTGGGGCACCGGTGGCATCCAGGTCACCGCCTCCATCATTGGCGGCGACGATGTGCTCAAGGTGATCGATCAGGGCTCGGACGACACCACCAACGCCATCAATATCCGCCGCTTCTTTGGCCGCGTGACAGGCGTGCAGACCACCGAGCGCACCGCACAAGCCACGATCGTGCAGACCCGTCACCGGATTCCGGAAACACCGCTGGCGAAGGGCCAGATCATGGTGTTCCAGGTGCCCATCCCGGAGCCGCTGCGCTGGCTGGAACCGAGCGAGACCGAGACCCGCACCATGCACGCGCTGGCCGAATACGGCGCGATGCATGTCAAGCTGTACGAGGACATCGCCCGCCACGGGCGCATTGCCACCACTTACGACTACCCGGTGATGGTCAACCAGCGCTACATGATGCGGCCGTCGCCCATCCCCAAGTTCGACAACCCGAAGCTGGACTACAGCCCGGCGCTGATGCTGTTCGGCGCGGGGCGTGAGAAGCGGGTCTATGCGGTGCCACCCTTTACCAGCGTGAAGAGCCTGGACTTCGACGACCATCCGTTCGCGGTGGAGACGTGGGATGGCTGCTGCGAACTATGCGGCTCCACCGACAGTTATCTCGATGAAATCATCACCGACGACGCGGGCGGGCGCATGTTCGTCTGCTCCGATACCGAGTACTGCGCCACCCGCCAGGAGCAGGGTGAGACCGGGCCCAACGGCGCGGCAGCCAGCGCACGCAAGGAGGCCGCATGAGCCGCACCGATCCGCACCAGCCGCTGTTGTCCGTGCGCGGCCTGACCCGCACCTGGGACGGCGTGCATGGCTGCCACGATGTCAGTTTCGATCTGTTCCCCGGCGAAGTGCTGTGCGTGGTGGGCGAATCCGGCTCGGGCAAGAGCACCTTGCTGCAGGCGGTGTCCTGGCAGGCGGCGCCGGAATCCGGCAGCGTTTGCTACGACACCCGCGAGCAGGGGCTGGTTGACCTTGCCACGCTATCCGACGCCCGTCTGCGCCTGCTGGCGCGTACCGACTGGGGGTTCGTGCGCCAGAACGCGCGCGATGGCCTGCGCATGCGGGTGAGCGCCGGCGCCAATATCGCCGAGCGCCTGATGGCCGTGGGCGGGCGCCACTATGGCGCGCTGCGCGAAGTGGCCGGCACGTGGATGGAAAAGATGGAGCTCGACCTGGGCCGCCTTGACGATGCGCCGACCAGCTTCTCCGGCGGCATGCAGCAGCGCTTGCAGATCGCCCGCAACCTGGTGACGCATCCGCGCCTGGTGTTCATGGACGAGCCCACCGCCTCGCTCGACGTCTCCGTGCAGGCCCGCCTGCTCGACCTGCTGCGCCGCCTGGTGGCGGACCTTGGGCTGGCTGCCATCATCGTCACCCACGACCTTGCCGTGGCGCGCCTGCTGGCGCACCGCACGCTGGTGATGCAGGGCGGGCGCGTGGTGGAAAGCGGCCTGACCGACCAGATCCTCGACGATCCGCACCATCCGTACACCCAGTTGCTGGTGTCTTCCATTCTGCAGGGCTGATCATGACGCAAGACGGCTACAACCATCAAGGCATGGCTGCCGACGCCCAGCGCATCCAGGTGCGCGGCCTCGGCAAGACCTTCATCCTGCACAACCAGGGCGGCACGCGCCTGCCCGTGCTGCAGGCCATCGATTTCGATGCCGCCGCTGGCGAATGCCTGGTGCTGGCTGGCAGTTCCGGCGCGGGCAAGAGCACGCTGCTGCGCTGTCTGTACGGCAACTACCTGGCCACCGAAGGCAGCATCCGCATCCGTGACAACGACGCGTGGGTGGAGCTGACCCGCGCGCCGGAGCAACGCATCCTGCAATTGCGGCGCGAGGTGATCGGCTATGTCAGCCAGTTCCTTCATGTGATCCCGCGCGTGAGCACGCTCGACGTGGTGGCCGAGCCGCTGCAGCAGCGCGGCGCCAGCGCCGACGAAGCGCGCGAGCGTGCCGCGGTGCTGCTGGCGCGGCTGCAGGTGCCGGGCCGGCTGTGGAGCTTGCCGCCCGCGACGTTCTCGGGCGGTGAGCAGCAGCGCGTGAACATCGCGCGCGGGCTGATCGGCGGCCATCCGGTGCTGTTGCTCGACGAGCCGACCGCCTCGCTCGACGCGGGCAACCGCGCGGTGGTGGTGGCGTTGATCCGCGAAGCGCTGGCCGAGGGCCGGTGCCTGGTCGGCATCTTCCATGATGAAGCCGTGCGCGAGGCGGTGGCCACCAGGCTGCTGCCATTGCACCCGCCGGCTGTCCTGGAGGCCGCGCCGGCCGGCAAGCTTGCGGCTGTCGCGGGCTGAGCCATTTATCCCGATCGCAGCTATTCGCTCCCAAGCGTTTCCACTTGTTCCCAATCGTTCCCGGAACCGACCATGCTTCCTGCTTACCTGACTCATGCACGGATCGTCTTGCCCGATGGCGTGCTAGCTGACAGCGCCTTGCTGATCGATAACGGCCACATCGCGGCCATCGAGCCTGATGCCGCCGCCGTGCCGCGCACTGCCCAGGTGATCGACCTGCGTGGCCAGACGCTGCTGCCCGGCCTGGTCGACCTGCATTGCGACGCCATCGAGAAAGAAGCCGAGCCGCGCTCGCAGGTGATGTTCCCGCTGGATTTTGCCGTGGCGCAGATCGATCGCCGCAACGCCGCCGCGGGCATCACCACGCCTTACCATGCGATATCGTTCGCCGGCAACTCGTTCGGCGTGCGCAACTTCGACACCGCCGGCGAGCTCGTGCGCGCCGTGGCCGCCTTTCGCGGCCACAGCCTGGTGGATAACCGCATCCATTGCCGTTATGAAGTCACCGACGCCAGCGCGTTGCCGGTGCTGGAGCAACTGGTGGATTCCGGCCTGGTGGATCTGGTCTCGGTGATGGACCATTCGCCCGGGCAGGGCCAGTTCAAGACACTGGAGGCTTACCTGGCCTACATGATGGGCAACCACGCCATGAGCCTCGAAGAGGCCCACGCTGCCGCTGCCAGGAAACTGGTGGAGCAGGAGGGCGCACTGGACCGGGTTGAACGCCTGCTGGCACTGGCCGCGCGCACAGGGGTGCCGGCCGCGAGCCATGATGACGACTCGGCGCAGCGTATTGCCACCATGCATGCGCTGGGCGTGCGCATGAGCGAGTTCCCGATCAACCTGGAGACGGCGCAGGCCGCCAAGGCAAAGGGGCTGCCGACCATACTTGGCGCGCCCAACGTGCTGCGTGGCCAAAGCCAGAGCGGCTCCATGCGCGCCATCGACGCCATCAACGCCGGTGTGGCGGACTGCCTGTGCTCGGACTACCAGCCATCCACGCTGATTGCCGCCGCCTTTGCCGCGGAACGCCTCGCTGGCCTGAGCTTGCCACAGGCTGCCGCGCTGGTCAGCGCCAACCCGGCCGCGGCTTGCGGCTTGTCCGATCGCGGGCGCATCGGGGCCGGGCTGCGTGCCGACCTGGTGGCGGTCGCCATGGTGGCCGGCCAGCCGCTGGTGACGCATACGTGGTCATCGGGCCGGCTGGTATTTGCCGCGCGCTATCCGGCGGGCGCCCTGGCGCCTGACGGCACGGGCGTGGTCCAGATGCCGGCGTCCGACGCACCAGGCGAACCAAGGCGTGCGGCGGCATGACCATGGCGGCCGATATTGGCAACGGGTGGGCCGAATCGCCGCAGGCGGGCAGCGTGGCCGCGGTAAGCCTGAGCGCCACGCACACCTTCAGCAAGACGGTGACGCCGGTCATCCGCCTGCTGGCCGGGCTGGGCGTGGAGGGTGACGCGCATCTGGGGGAAACCGTCAAGCACCGTTCCCGCGTGGCGGTGGACCCGAGCCAGCCGAACCTGCGGCAGGTTCACCTGCTATCGGTGGAACTGCAGGCGATGCTGCTAGCCGCTGGCCATGCGGTGGCGCCGGGCGCGCTGGGCGAGAACATCACCACGCAGGGCATCGACCTGCTGGCGCTGCCAACCGGCGCGCGGTTGCACCTGGGCGAGACCGCGCTGGTCGAGATCACGGGGCTGCGCAATCCCTGCGCGCAGATCGAGCACTTCCAGCCGGGCCTGCTCGCGCGGGTCCTGGGTCGGGACGATGAAGGCAAGCTGGTGCGCAAGGCCGGCGTCATGGGTATCGTCGTGGCCGGCGGACTGGTGCGCGCGCACGACGCGATCCGCGTGACGCTGCCGCCCGAGCCTCACCGGAAGCTGGATCGGGTCTGAGCAGGGTGCGAGGATGAGGGTACGGGTGAGGGTGGAGTGGCCCCACAGTGTCTAGCGGTGCGACGCGCGGACCGTCCCGTGGAGGGAGCCGTGCCAGTCGCCCGGTATGTCGGGGAAGATCTCGCACTCGCCGCGCACGATCAGTTCCACCGTCGCGCAGACGCCCTTGACGCCGCGCGGGCCGACGCAGACCAGGCTGTGCGGGTGTTCCGAATGATTGGGAATGGCGTACACGCGCATCCCTTCCTGATAAAGGGGATGCGCGGGCAGCCTGGCGTTGAGTAGTTCGACAAAACGCAAGGGGCTTACAACCGGCTTTTCCATCTTGCTCTCCCATGGGGCATGGGCGCGACCTCCGGCGGGCTCCGGATGGGCCGAAGGTGCTTGGTGAACGGACTGGACGGGAGGCGGGGGGCCTTCCGTCCATGTCACCTGCACGAACCAGGAATGTGGCCAGGACGCCGCGACAGGCGCGGAATACGGCGCAAAAGCCGCTTACCGCGGCGATCGATTCAAGGGGCCACGCCGTAAGGTTAGGCGATTTATTGGCGGGATCAAGCTTGCCGTCGGCGTAAAAGAGCTAGTGGGGCGAAGGCGGCACTCAGCGGCCGCCACCGCCGCTCGGGAAGGCCGGCTGGCGGGCTGAGGTATATTCCACGGGTGGCAGATACGCGCCTCCTACCGATTTCCTTTTCCGCATGAACGTTACGCCACCCCTTGCCACCGCTGGTGCTGATCCCAAGGCCGCTTCCTTTGCCGCATTGCGCGCGCACTACGATGGCGTCGTCCTGCCGCTCTGGACCGGGCCGGGCTGGAACGCCACGATGCAGCTGCCCTACGAGGCGCTGTCCGGCACCGACCAGCAGCCTCTGCCGGTGGCGCGTTACCGCGCCATGGCCTGCGCGCGCCAGCTCTATGTATTTTCGCAGTGCGATGGCACCGATGGGGCCGCCCATGCCGCGCGCCTGTTCGCATCGCTCGGGGGCCGCTTTGCCGATGGCGGGCAGGGTGGCTTCATCTACAGCATCGATGCGCAGGGCCAGCCTCTGGATACCACCAAGGACCTGTACACCCACGCCTTCGTCGTCTTTGCCTGCGCGGCGTATTTCAAGCGTTCGGGCAGCGCGCAGGCGCGTGCCTTGCTGGATGGCGCCACACGGCTGATCGAGGCGCGATTCGCCACCGCGGACGGCCTGTACCATGCCGCGCTAGCGCAAGATTTTCGCCCGCTAGGCGGGCCGCCCCAGCAAAACCCGATCATGCACCTGACCGAGGCCTACCTGGCGGCGTTCGAGGTCACCGGGGAGCGTTTTTATGCGGACCGGCTGGCGGGCATTGCCGCCGCCGTGCTGGCCACCTTTGTCGATCCGGCGACGGGTTGCATTGCCGAGTTGCCGATGTGCACCGATCGCGCCGGCAACCGGGTCGAGCCCGGCCATCAGTTCGAGTGGTTTTCGCTGCTTGCCAGCGCGCCCGCGTTGTTCGAGGACTCCGGGCTTGCGCAAGCGCTGGCGCGCGCCTTCGGCTTTGCCATGCAGCATGGCGTCGACACCAGCACCATGGGCGTAGCCGCGGCGCTGCATCTGGATGGCTCGCCCAGAGACCCGATCCAGCGCATCTGGGCGCAGACCGAATTCGCGCGGGCGCTGGCGGTGCGCGGCGACAGCGTGGCGCTGGCGCACCTCCAGGCCTGGCTGAAAGCCTACCCGGCGCGATTCCTGCACGCGGGCGGCTGGCATGAGTGCCTCTCGCCGGCCGGCAAGGTGGAGCGCGCGGAGATGCCTTCGACCACGCCGTATCACCTTGCCACGGCTTACCAGGCGCTGCCGCGGGATTGACGCCCTGGCCGGTCAGCCGGCCGCGCGGCTGAGCAGGCGGTCGAACTCGCTGCGCACGATACGGTAAGACTCGCCGGAAAAGTCTTCCAGCCCGGCTCGGTTGATCACGGTGATATGGCCGCGGCTGTGGCGGATCATGTTCAGCTCCGCCAGCTTGCCCACCGCCTCGGTCACGCCCTCGCGGCGCACGCCGAGCATGTCGGCAATGGTCTGCTGGGTCACGTCGAGCTCATTGCAGGGCGAGCGGTCCAGCGCCAGCAGCAGCCAGCGGCACAACTGCGTGGTCAGCGAGTGGTGGCGGATGCAGACGGCCGTCTGCGACACCTGCGTGAGCAGCGCCTGCATATACAGCAGGGCCATGCGCTGCAGTGCGGGCAGCTCGGGGTAGATCGCGCGCAGCTCGCTCGCGGCGACGCGAAACCCGGCGCCGGTCCTGCGCACTTCGATCCGGTTGGGCATGGTTTCGGCGCCGGTCAGCGCGGGCAGGCCCACCAGCCCCTCGCGGCCCACGCAGGCCAGCTCCACGGTGGCCCCGCTTTCCTGCAGCGACATCATCGAGATCACCGCCGTGCTCGGGAAATAGAGATGCCGGATGCGTTGGCCGGAGTCGCTCAGCAGTTGCCCTGTGCGCAGGCTGACGCTGTCCAGGCGCGGCAGAAGCAAGCGGCGCTCGCGTGGTGGCAAGGCGCCCAGCAAGTGATTGCCGGACAAATCCAGTTCGGTGTCGGTCATCCCGTTGTCTCCCCAAGTCGAAAGGGTCGCGGCTGCTGCGCCAGCCGACTGGCTTTTTCTGTTCGGTATGCCACGCAGCCGGGGCTTGACCCGTTAACGTATTAAGCTTCATGCGTGCGCCTGCCGACAGTGGCCGTAGGTTGGAGATCGCCACGGTATTGGGGGGATGTGCTTTTGGCTGGATTCAACCCTGGGTTCCTACTTTTGACGTAGGAGGGTTTAGGTGGCCCGGGCGCCGCACGGGGAGGCGGCGGGCGGACCGGCGCAAAGAACCTGAAAAAAACCTGTAAGTTCCTGCGGGTGGCGGCGACGAATGGGCACATTCACCCAGTTGGAGATTGCCATGTACCCGAACCTCACCAAGTCGCCCGCCAAGTCGCTCACCAAGTCACTGTTCGCCGCCGCCATCGCCGGCGCCGTGCTTGCCCTGGGCAGCGCCCAAGCTGCCAGCCCGGCTGCCCATGGCGCCACCAGCGTGCGCGACATCTACAGCGACGGGGCGCGCACCGCGCCCGTGGATGCCTTCACCGATGGCGCACGGAGCGGGCGGTTCGATGCGTTCACCGACGGTGCCCGCGCCCGCATGGCGGATCCCTTTACCGATGGCGCGCGCATTGCCGGCCTGGACCGCACTGGTCCTTCCGCCGATCCGGCGCGCAGCATCGACCCCTTCGTCGACGGCGCGCGCAAGCTCGATACGTTCACCGATGGCGCCCGCATCGCCGGCCTGGATCGCGCTGGCGTATCCGCCGATCCGGCGCGCAGCATCGACCCGTTCGTCGACGGCGCGCGCAAGCTCGATACGTTCACCGATGGCGCCCGAATTGCCGGCCTGGATCGCGCCGGCGTATCCGCCGATCCGGCGCGCAATATCGACCCGTTCGTCGATGGGGCGCAGAAAGTGGCTGGCATGGATACCCGCGGCGTCTCGGCGTCGCCGGCCCGCAGCTTCAACGTGTACCAGGATGGCGCGGATGCGTGAGCCGCGCGCGGCCCAATGCGCCGGGGCCGGCTACTCGTCCAGCCAGGACCCGCGCAAATCGCTCTTTTGCAGCAGTTGCAGCAACGTTTCGGCGGGCCGGCTCAGGCGGCCCGCGCGCAGCGAGATGAATTCCACCTCCGGCAGCGCCGGCAGGCTGTCGCCGTTGACCAGCGGCGACAGCCCGCGCCCGGACAGGTATTGCGCGCGCACCGTAATGCCCAGCCCGCCGCGCGCGGCGGCGATACAGCCCGAGTGACTGCTGCTGGTGCAGACGATCTGCCAGCGCATCCCCGCCTTGGCCAGCGTATCGAGCACGATGGCGCGCGTGACACTGGGCTCGGGCACCAGGATCAGCGGCAGCGGCTGGCGCAGGTCCGCCACCGTGCCGGGCCGGGCTAGCCACTCCAGCTTGCCCCTGAACAACGGAGACCCGCGCCGGTCGCCTTCGCGGCGCTTGCCGATCATCAGGTCCAGCGCGCCGGCATCCATCAGCTCGTAGAGCTTGCCGGTCATGCCGATGGTGATTTCCAGTTCCACGTCCGGATGCGAGTTGCGAAACGCCGCCAGCACATTGGGCAGGGGGCCCAGCGCGAGGTCATCGGAAGTACCCAGGCGCACGCGGCCTTGCAGGCGCGGCGCGTTGAACTGGGACTCCGCGCGCGCAATGGCATCCAGGATCAGCCGCGCGTGCGCCAGCAGCGCCTCGCCGTCGGCGGTCATCGTCAAGGTGTGGGTATCGCGCACAAAGAGCCGGCGCCCGACGTGCTGCTCCAGGCGCCGGACGTGGTCGCTGACGCTGGATTGGGAGAGGCCAAGCTGGCGCCCCGCGTCAGTAAAACTGTGCGCGGCGGCTACGGTGGCGAAGGTCTTGATCCAGACAGGATTGAGCATGCCGCATTGTCATCGGATTTTCCGATGACAGTCAATATACCTAGCGGGGTTCCCGATTGGCATGGCCGGTATTAACATCGGCTGCATTCCTGGCACTGGTTTTGCCCCGGCCGCTTCTTCCGCGGTCCATTCCAGATGCCGCGCCGGTCATTGTCCCTGATTGCCGGCACTTGCCTCGAGACGTACCAGATGACCAGCCAAACCTCGCAAAAGGCCATGTTGTGGATCGTCGCAGCGGGCTTCTTCATGCAAACGCTCGACACCACCATCGTCAACACCGCGTTGCCCGCGATGGCGCGCAGCCTCAACGAAACCCCCCTCGACATGAAGCCCGTGGTGGTGGCCTACACGCTGACCATGGCCATGTTCACGCCGGCCTCGGGCTGGCTGGCCGACCGCTTCGGCACCCGTCGCGTGTACTTCGCCGCGATCCTGATCTTTGTGCTGGGCTCGCTGTTCTGCGCAGGTGCGCAGAGCCTGGACCAGCTCGTGATCGCCCGCGTGATCCAGGGCGTGGGCGGCTCCATGCTGCTGCCAATCGGCCGGCTGGCGGTGCTGCGCAGCGTCCGCGGCGAGCAATACATCGCGGCGCTGGCCTTTGTCTCGGTGGCGGGGCAGGTCGGGCCGATCTTTGGCCCGGTGCTGGGCGGCTGGATCGTGCAGTCGGTGGCCTGGCACTGGATCTTCCTGATCAATGTGCCCGTGGGCGCCATCGGGCTGCTGGCGGTATTGCGCTACCTGCCCGACCACACCGTTGGCCGTGCGCCACCGTTCGACTTTGTTGGCTGCGGCTTGTTGTCGCTTTGCATGGTGGCGTTCTCGCTGGCGCTGGACACCCCGCACGAGGCTAGCCACGCGGCATGGAGCGGCAGCCTGTTCGCGCTGAGCCTGCTTTCCGCGCTGCTTTACATCCCGCATGCGCGGCGCCGTCAAAACCCGCTGTTCCGGCTGGCGCTACTGCGCGAGCCCAATTTCAGCGTGGGCCTGGCCGGTAACCTCGTGTGCCGCATCGGCTCGGGCGCGGTGCCGTTCCTGATGCCGTTGCTGCTGCAGTTGCAGATGGGGTATTCCCCGCTGCATTCGGGGCTGATGCTGCTGCCGGCCGCACTGGCCGGCGTGGTCGCCAAGCGCTGGATCGTGCCGCTGGTCAAGCGTTTTGGCTATGACAACTTCCTGCTGGTCAACACGGTATTGGTAGGTGGCTCGATCGCTTCGTTCGCGGCGATTGCGCCCGGCTGGCCCGTGGGCCTTGCCATTGCGCAGCTCGCCCTGTTCGGGGCCACCAATTCCATGCAGTTCGCTGCCATGAACAGCGTGACGCTCAAGGGTTTGAGCGTGGAAGACGCGGGCAGCGGCAACAGCCTGTTCTCGATGGTGCAGATGCTGGCAATCGGCCTCGGGGTCACCATCGGCGGCGGGCTGGTCAGCATGTTTACCGCCCAGATGGGCGTGGCCGGCACAGCTTACCGGCTGGCGTTCTTTACCGTGGGCATGATCACGCTGCTATCGGCGCTGGTGTTCCGCCGGCTCGATGTCGAGACACTCGACAAGAGCCGCAGCCCGGCCAGTGTAGCCAGCCGCTGACGCGCCATGGCGCGACGCGATGCGTCGCGCACCGGCTTGCCCGCTCATCATTCAGTCACGCCGTTCTCATGCAGCAACCGCTCGCATTCGTCGAGCAGGTCGTGTGCAAAGGCCGACTGGTAATTGGGGTCCAGTGCTTCCATCATTTCGTGAGCGGTGTACAGCCCGGCCTCGCGCGAGAGCGTGCCGGCGAGCTGGCGCGCGAACTGATCGCTCAGTTGCGACAGCAAGCGCCGCTCGGCCAGCGCCAGTTGCAGCCTGGAACGCGACAGCCACAGGCTCGCGAGGGTGGCGCCCTGGGCATCGGTCATCCATTGGCGGTGTTCGTAGAATGCCGACAAGCGCTCGGCGGCGAGTGCAAACAGCAAGGCCTTGCGGGTATTGAAGTCGAGCTTGAGCGCGGGGGCTGGCGTGGGAGCCGAAGCGCCGGGGGGAGAGGTTTTCATGATGACTTGCAAATCGTGCGGTGGGGCGCGAGCCTACCACGCTATCCGCTATCCGATGTGGGGGCGACGTCCGTGCGGGTCAGGATTTCCCGGCCGCCGCGAAGCGCGCATTCAGCCAGGCGCCGATCGCCTTGATCTCTTCCAAGCAGACCGAGTGAGACATGCGGTAGGTGTGCCATTCCACCTTGCAGCCCAGTTTTTCCACGGTGTCGCGCGCCAGCAGGCCGAGCTGCACGGCCACCACATCGTCCTCGGTGCCATGTCCGGCAAAGATCGGCGTGGCGCGGTTGGCCTCGCTGAACTCGGCGGCAAGCATTCCCGGCGCGGGGATATAGGTGGAAAGGGCGATGATGCCGCCCAGCGCTTCGGGATGCGTCAGGGCTGTGGTATAGGCCACGGCCCCGCCTTGCGAGAACCCCGCCAGCACCACGCGGTGGCTGGGCACGCCGCGCTGGTTCTCCCGCGCGATCAGGGCGCGGATGGCATCGCGGGAGACCCGGATGCCGGCCTCGTCCGCATGGCGGCGGGCGTCATCGAGCGACTGGATGTCGTACCACGCCGGCATGACGTAGCCGCCGTTGCAGGTAACCGGGATGGCCGGCGCATTGGGAAACACGAAACGCACGCCGGGCGCGTACGCCAGGCCCAGCTCCGGCACCACGGGCACGAAATCGCTGCCGTCGGCACCTAGCCCGTGCATCCAGATGACCGACCACGTGGGTGACGGCGTGGTTTCGATTTCAATGGCTGGCAGCAGTGCGCTCATTTCGATGTTCCTTGTTCCCATATCCTGATCGGGCCCCCTTGCCGGCACGGCGAGCGTGCTGGGTGCCACTGCCCGGTGCGGGGCAATGCGTCTGTGCGGATGGCACTGGGGTGGCCGCGTGAGGCGGCAAGTATCGCACAGCGCCGGCGCGGTGCCGGCGGCTGGGCAATCGGGAACGCTTCAGCAAGCGCCGCGTGTCATGCGAGCGGATGGCCGCAGCGGCTTCAAGCCGCGCGGCCATGGCCTGACGGCAAACCGTCAGGCTGCTGAAGGTACGGTAGGCACCGTGATGAGGCCGGGCGCGGAGCGGGGCGCTTGCGCATGCTCCGCGGCGACGGGGGCGCGCCGCTTGTCCACGACGCTCTCGACGCCAGAGGCGGCCACCTCTTCCAGGAAGGCGACGAGGTCGCGGTAGTAGTCGACCTGCATCTGTGCCTCCAGCAGGCGACGTTCGGCTTGGAATAAGGTAAGCCGCATTTGCTGCAATTCCCTTGCTGCGATTTTCTCCGGGGTGGGCGGACTAAACATGTCTGCAAGCGAACGCATGGCAACCTCCCGCTATCGACGGCTTCGAATTGAAGCTTCTGCCATGCAACCAATATAGTAAATAAACGCGCATTTCAGGCCCTGTCGCGCGCCGTCCACACGGTCGATTGCCGGCGCGCGGCGGCAGGAGTAGATTGATCGTCCGGTGTTTGCAAGGCAGCTGACAGTGCTTACATGGCAAGCGTTCCCGGCTCCGGCTGTTTCATTTTTTCCAGGTAGCCGTGGATCTGCGCGACCACCGCCGCGCCTTCGCCCACGGCCGCTGCCACCCGCTTGGTGGACCCCGAGCGCACGTCTCCGATTGCAAAGATGCCTGGCACACTGGTCTCCAGCGTGGATGCCGGCATGGTGCCTTCATGCGCCGTGTCTGTGCCGGTCAGCACGAATCCCTTTGCGTCCACGCGCACATTGCAGCTGGCGAGCCATCCCGTATTGGGATCGGCGCCGGTAAACAGGAACAGATGCCGGACCGGCACCTCGGTCACACGATCGCTGCCGCGCGAGCGATAGGCGATGGTGGCCAGGCGTTCTTCCCCGCCCAGGGCTACGATCTCCGTGCCGGTATGCAGTTCGATATTGGGCTGGGCCGCGATGCGCTCGATCAGGTAGCGCGACATGCTGGCCTCCAGCCCCGATGCCCGGATGAGAATGTGCACGCGCTTGGCGTGCGCGGCCAGGAATACAGCGGCCTGCCCTGCGGAATTGCCGCCGCCCACCAGCACGACCTCTTCGCCGCTGCACAGGCGGGCTTCCACCGGGGAAGCCCAGTAGTAGACGCCGCGTCCTTCATAGCGATCGAGTGCGGCGATGGCGGGGTGGCGATAAGCCGCGCCGCTGGCAATGACCACGGTCCTGGCTGCAATCTTGCGGCCATCGCTCAATTCGATGCGCTGCGGATGCGTGCCGCAATGCAGGGCCGTCACCTGCAAGGGAATGGCAAGGTGCGCGCCGAACTTCTGGGCTTGCACAAAGGCCCGGCCGGCCAATGCTTGCCCGGAAATACCCGTGGGGAAGCCCAGATAGTTCTCGATGCGCGAGCTGGCGCCGGCCTGGCCGCCAGGTGCAAGGCTGTCGAACACCGCAACGCACAGGCCCTCGGACGCGGCATACACCGCGGTGGCGAGACCCGCCGGACCGGCACCCACCACGATCACATCGTAGATATAGTCCGGGTCGAATTCGGGCAGCAGGCCCAGGCAGGTGGCAAGCTGGCCCGCGTCCGGGCATCGCAGCACCGCGCCGCCGGGGCAGATCACCAGGGGAAAGTCGCCGGGCGCGGCGGCGGTGAAATCGAGCAGGGAGCACGCATCGGGATCGGTATCCGCGTCGACCACGGTATGGGGATAGCCGTTGCGCCGCAGGAACGCCTGCAGGTGCAGCAGGTGCGCGTCGCTGCTGCGGCCCAGCAGCGTCGGACCATTGCCGCGCTCGATCAGGCCAACGCGGCGCAGGATCAGCGCACGCATGATGCGCTCGCCCAGTTCGGCTTGCGCGACCATCAGTGCGCGCAGCCGATCGGGTGGAATCGAGATGGCCTCGACGTCCTCCAGCGCCAGGCCGTCGACCAGCGCGGGCTTGCCCGATAGCTGCCCCACTTCGGCAAGGAAGCTGCCCGGTCCGTGCTCGCCGACCACCGACGCACGGTCTCGCGCGTCGCGCTGCAAGACGCGCACGCGGCCCCGCAGTATCACCACCATGCCGTGGGCGGGGTCGCCGGTGCGAAACAGGTATTCATTGGCGCGCCACTGCCGCAGTGTGCCGAAATGCTGGAGTCCCACGATCTCGGCGGCGGTAAGCAGGGGCCACATCTGGTGGCGCCGCGACTCCATTGGGGAGAACGCTGCGGTGGCTGCCTCCTGCTCGATGGCCAGCCCCGCGGCAACGATGGCTTGCGGGTCAGGGGGTTCCAGGCTTCCGATAGCGTTGTCTGCGTTGTCTGCGCTCATGGCTGTAAGGCCTCCCGGTGGCACCGCGCTGGCGCCGGTGCGGATGAGTCGAGTGCTGCCGATGCGTGGGCGGGGATGCTCGGGCATGGCCCGGAGAGTTTGCTCGCGATGCCGCGATGCGGCAATCCCTCGTTGTCCGCGCACCCCCAAAAGCGTAGTACACGCGCGGCGTCAAGGGCTTGTAGTTCTGAATAGTGACTCATAAATACCTTTTCAGTTGGTGCCGCTTATGTCATTGGTGGATATCGTAAGTACAACCTAGTAAAAACCCTTGACTATCTACTTACAGGTAGATAAGATGTGTCCCATGGATGCCGCAACAAGGTAACGCTAAACAGACATGGCCCAGCCAGCCGGTTTCCAATGCAGCAAACAAGTAACAAAGACGAAAGTCATTTTTTTTGCTCCGCTTCTCTACCTAGTGATAGGTAAGAAGGCAAAAAAACGACGAACCAGCTAAAACCCGGTCCCCGCGGCCAAAGCAGACCCCCGGACCCATGCTTCGATTGGAGAACATCATGAACACCAAGCTTTTTGCCAAGTCCCTGCTCACCGCCGCCACCCTCGCCGCAGCGTTCGCTGCTGGCCATGCCCAGGCCGCCGCAACCGTTACCGCCGACAAGTACGGCTATGAATACCGCACCCGCGACGTCTACAGCGATGGCGCCCGCAGCGGCAAGTTCGATGCTTTCACCGAAGGCGCGCGCGCGGGCAAGGCCGATCCGTTCACCGATGGTGCCCGCGTTGGCAAGACCGATCCGTACACGGAAGGCTTCCGTACCGTCGCAGGCCTGGATCGCAGCGGCGTGTCGTCCGAACCCAGCCGCAAGTTCGACCCGTACACCGACGGCGCCCGCAACGACAAGCGCAACCCGTACTTCGACGGTGCCCGTAGCGGCGCACGGGACGTGTACACCGACGGCGCAAGGGCCTGAGTCAAAACCGGCACCTCTCAGGTCTCGATGACCGAGGTGCCGGACTGCATGCATCACCCCGTGGCGTCACCGTAACGACGCGCGGATACCAGGAGCGCATCATGAACCGTTGGCAGAGTTTCCGGATGTTGGCAGGCTGGGCGCTGGTTTGCGTTGCCAGCGGCTCCATGGCCACCGTAGTGGCACAGGCACTGCCGGCCTGAGGGTCCCTGGGATCCACGGCATCCGTGGTAAAGAAGGCATATCGCGGCGTCCCCACGCTGCCTGCGAATCGGCGCGCCCATTGTGGCGCGCCGAAGCTTTTTCCGGGCCGCTTGAGGCAGGGCAGGTCAATGCATTCTGTCTAGCTTGCCAGGCGCTTGCTCCATCCGCGCGCAATGCCCGTTGTGAGGGCGGTGCCGGCCAGGATCACGGCGCAGCCCGGCAGCATCGACGGGGTGATGCGCTCTCCCAGGAACAGCGCACCCCACAACACACCGAAGGCCGGGATCAGGAATAGCGCGGTCATTGCCCGCGCGGGTCCCGCCTTGGCGATCAAGCGAAAGAAGAGCACATAGGCCAGCGCGGTGCAGGCGGCGGTCAACGCGCCCAGCGCCAGCCACGCGTGCGCACTTGGCTGCGTGGCCGGCCACAGCCAGGCTGCAGGCGCGCACAGCAGCAGAGCCGATGCGAGCTGGCTGCCCGCTGCCACCGTCAGCGGCGGCACGTCCGCCAGGTACTTGCGGGTGAAGTTGGCGGAGAAGCCATAGAGCAGGGCAGCGGCCAGGCAGGCCAGCGCAGCCAGGCCGGCGGCCTTGCCCGCGGCGCCTTGCTGCAGCCCAGCCTTATCCCACACTAGCCACAACACGCCGGCGAAGCCCAGGGCCAGCCCGGCTATGCGCGGCGCTTCCAGGTTTTCACGCAGCCACAGCCAGCCGATCAGCGCGGTAAACAGTGGCGTGGCCGCGGTGAACATGGCGGAAAGCCCGGCGGGAATGGTCAGCGCGGCAAAGCTGAACAGCACGAATGGCAGCGCGGAATTCGTGATCCCTACCACGGCGATCGCCCACCAGCGGCGGCGCAGGCAGGCCAGCCCGCCCCGCCAGGCCAGCAGCGGGAGCAGCAGCAGGGCCGCACCGCCGGCGCGCGCGCCCGCCAGCGGCACGGCGCCGAACTCACCCGCACCCAGACGGATAAACAGGTAGGAGGCGCCCCACAGGGCGGCCAGCGACAGCAACATCGAAAGCTCGGAGCGTTTCATTTCCAGGCACCTCATGGGGGATGACAGGGCCAGGATAAGACGGCAAACTGGTACCAGAAAAGAGCCAGAAATTAGGAAATTTATGGATCCAGAGTTCGCCTTCCCGATCCGCTTGCCGGCACCCGGCTCGCGCCATTTGCTGCGTAGCCTGCACGGCCAGCTTAAGGAGGCAATCCTGGACGGGCGCCTGCGCCCCGGCTTGCGCCTGCCTGCTACGCGCGCGCTGGCCCAGGCCTGCGGCGTGTCGCGCAACACCGTGGTGGCCGCCTACGACCTGCTATTGAGCGAGGGCTATGTGGTGGCGCGCGATCGTGGCGGCACCTATGTGGCGGGGTTGTTGGCACCCGCGCGCGAGCCAGCCCCGCAGCCTGGCGCGCCCGGGGATGAGCGCCGGCTGGCCGCGTTCTGGCGCGCGCCGCCCTTGCCGCCTCGGGAAGCTTCGCCGCTGGTGCCGCGCTTTGATTTTCGCGTAGGCGTGCCAGGCCTGTCGGCATTCCGGGCAGACCTGTGGGGGCGCCTGACGGCGCGCGCAATGCGCACGATGGCCCATGCGCCGGTGGCCTATGCCGACCCGCAGGGGCAGCCCGCGTTGCGCGAGGCCATTGCCAGCCACGTCTCGTTCGCGCGCGCGGTCGCCTGCCAGGGTGGCGACGTGGTGGTCACGGCGGGCGCGCAGCAGGCCTTCGACCTGCTGGCCCGCGTTCTGGTGACGCCCGGGCGCACCGTGGTAGCGGTGGAGGACCCGGGCTACCCACCGGCCCGCGCGGCCTTTGCCGCCGCCGGCGCCCGGATCGTGCCGGTGCCGGTGGACGCGCAAGGGCTGGTGGTGGACCGGCTGCCTGCCGATGCGCGGGTGATCTACGTCACGCCATCGCACCAGTTTCCCCTTGGCCATGCCATGTCAGCGGCGCGGCGCGCGGCCTTGCTTGCGTTCGCGCAGGCGCACGGCGCGGTCATCGTCGAGGACGACTACGATGGCGAGTTTCGCCACGGCGAGCGCCCGCTCGACGCCTTGCAGACCCTCGATCGCGCCGAATCCGTGTGCTACGTCGGGACATTCTCCAAGAGCCTGTTTCCTACGCTGCGGCTGGGCTTCGCGGTGGCCCCACGGTGGGCCCGCCAGGCGCTCACGCTGGCCAAGCAGTGCAGCGACTGGCATTGCGCTGCCACCGCGCAGGACACGCTCGCCGCGTTCATCGCCGAAGGGCACCTGGCGCGCCACGTTCGCAAGATGCGCCGGCTCTATGGCGTGCGCCGCCAACTGCTGCTGGATACGCTGCGCGCGGATTTCAGCGGCCGGCTCGATCCGGTGCCCTGCGCCGCCGGGCTGCATCTGGCCGCGCTATGCGTTGGCCATGCCGATCCAGAACCGCTGGCGCAGCGCGCGAGGGAGCAGGGCGTTTGGGTCTGGACCACGCAGGAGTACTACCTTGGCCCGCAGGATCGCCCGGGCTTGCTGTTCGGCTTCGGCGCGATCGACGAAGCGGGCATCGCGGCGGGGCTAAAGGCGCTGCGCAAGCTTTGGTGAGGGCCGGCGCGGTCGAGGCTGGATGCTCGGCACGCGAACCTATCACAGCGTGAGCATGGCCAGCCCGATGGCGCGAACTTCGCGCTAACTCCGCGGTGACCGCGGCGCCTTCTTCGGCGGCGCGCCAAGGGCGCCGGACGCGGCGGCCTGCACGATGCGGCGGAAGGTGGGGCATTCCATGTGGCTAGGCGCCGGACAGGCGGCGGCGTGGCGCAGGCCGTCGCGCATGGCGCTGAGCTTCCTGATCGTCCTGTCCAGTTCATCCGCCTTGGCCGCGAGCATTTGCCGGTCGATGCGCGGCTGCCCCTGCGGCGCGAACATGAGGGCAATTTCGTTGAGCGCGAAGCCGGCGGCGCGCCCCAGCGCGATCAGCGCCAGCCGTTCCAGCACGCCGGCATCGAACAGGCGGCGCAGCCCGCGCCTGCCGGTAGAGGCAATCAACCCCTTTTCCTCATAGAACCGCAGCGTCGATGCGGGAACGCCGGACTGCTGCGCCACTTCGGCTATGTCTAGGCTTTTCACCCTCTTGACCTCAAGTCAACTTGAACTGGCACAGTCTAGCTTCCGCTCCCTGGGGCAGCAAAGGAAAACGATCATGGATGTCACACAACGAGCCGAAAGCGAGCAGGCGGCGCTCTGGAGGGGCCGCTCCGGGCGCGCCTGGGTCGAGGCGCAGGCGCCGCTCGACCAGATGTTCAAGCCCTTCGAAGACCTGCTCGTCAAAGCGGCCTGCACCGGAGCCGGGCGCCGGGTACTGGATGTGGGCTGCGGTACCGGCGGCACCACGCTGGCCGTAGCGCGCCGGCTCGGCGCGAAGGGCCATTGCACCGGCGCCGACATTTCGGATCCGATGATCGCCGCCGCGCGGGCGCGCGCCGAACGCGAAGACATCACCGCACGCTTCATCTGCGCCGACGTGCAGAACCATGCCTTCGAGCCTGCAAGCTTCGATTTGATCATCTCGCGCTTCGGCGTCATGTTTTTCGACAACCCGGTCCTGGCCTTCAAGAACCTGCGCCGCGCCGCGCGGGACGGCGCAGATCTCTGCTTTGTCGCGTGGCGCAGTGCCGCGGAAAATCCGTTCATGACGACGGCCGAGCGCGCCGCTGCGCCGCTGCTGCCGAGCCTGCCCGCCCGCCGGCCAGGTGCGCCGGGACAGTTCTCCTTCGCGCACGGGCATCGGGTCTCTTCCGTGCTGGAGGAGAGCGGCTGGGCCGAGATCGACATCCGGCCGCTCAACGTGGAATGCACCTTCCCCGAGAGCGAACTGGTCGGCTACCTGTCCCGGCTCGGCCCCGTTGGCCTGATCTTGCAGGAGGCGGACGAGCGCACGCGCGCGCAAGTCATGGAAACGGTCCGCGCCGCCTTCGATCCCTATGTGCACGGCCCTGAGGTTCGCTACACCGCGGCTTGCTGGATGGTCCGCGCCCGGGCGCCTGCGTCAGCCGCGCCGAAGGAGGCAGCCAATGCCTGAGGCAGTCGACTATCTGATGTTTGCGCTGCTGATCGGTGCGGGCGCAACGGCGGTGATGGACATCTGGGCGGCCGCCCGCGAGCGGCTGCTCGGCATTCGGCCATTGGACTATGCGCTGGTGGGCCGCTGGCTCGCCCATCTGGTGCGCGGGCGTGTTTGTCACGACCCCATTGCGGCTTCCCCGTCCGTGCAGGGCGAGCGCCTCCTTGGCTGGATCGCCCACTACCTGATCGGCATTGCATTCGCGGCTACGCTGTTAGCTTTCTGGGGCCTTGGCTGGGCGCGTCATCCAACGCTTGGCCCGGCGCTGGTTGTGGGAATCGGCAGCGTGGCGGCACCGTTTTTCGTGATGCAGCCAGCCATGGGGGCGGGCATTGCCGCCAGCCGTACTCCGCGCCCGGGCGTCGCGCGCTTCCATAGCGTCGTCACGCACGGGATATTCGGCCTGGGCCTTTATGGGGCCGGTTGGGTGGCAAGTTGGCTGGACACGCTGGCATGGCGGAGTGTCTGGTAGCGCTTGCGTGCCCATCTGGTCCCCGATCCGATGGGCGCTGCCAAAAAGCGATTCAGCGGTTTATTCGCTTAATCCATCGAAACTATCCATTTACCTTATATTGCCGCGCTCCCTACACTTTGCGCCAACGCCCCCCTTAGCAGGGCGTACGACAAGAGAGGAGCAAGTATGGAGACCACCTTGGCGCGCCGCACGGCGGCGCTGGCGCTAGCTTTGCCGTTGCTCGCCTGCGGCGGCAACGATGACAGCGCGAACACGGGCACCGCCGCCACGTCCAATCCGGCGGCCACCCCGGGCATGACGCTGACCATCACCGCGCGGGAAGACATGCCCGGCACCTACGGCAACGCAGGCGCCTACGAAAAACTCACCGGCACGCTCAAGGGTGAGGTCGATCCCGCCGATGCGCATAACGCCATCATCCAGGACCTGGCGCTGGCTCCGGTGAATGGCCGCGGACTTGTGGAGTACACCACGGAATTCGTCATGCTCAAGCCCAAGGACATGAGCAAGGCGGGTGGCGTGCTGCGTTACGACGCGCCCAATCGCGGCAATATCCTGACCATGCCGAACCCCACCGCGGTGCCCGGGGATTCGCTTTACTTCGAGCGCGGCTACGTGCTGCTGTACTCGGCCTGGCAGGGCGATGTGCCGAAGAGCTCGGCGGCAAGGCTCACGCTGGCGGTGCCGGTGGCAAAGAACAAGGACGGCAGCAGCATTACCGGCCCGTATGCGGCGGAGCTGATCCCGAGCGTTGCCAGCCCATCGATGAGCCTGCCGGGCGGCGTGTTCAACAGCACGATGATTCCCTATGCGCCGGCCAGCCTCGACAACACCTTGCCGGGCTACACGCTGACGCGGCGCATAAACGAGACCGACCCGCGCGTGGCGATTCCCGCCACGGACTGGAAGTTCGCCACCTGCGATAACGCAGGCAACCCCTTCCCAGGCAAGGCCGACGCTGCGAACATTTGCCTCAAGGGCGGTTTCGTTCCGGGCTACCTCTACGAGATCACCTACGTGGCGAAAGACCCGAAGGTGATGGGTGTGGGCCTGGCGGCGCTGCGCGACACCATTACGTTTTTCCGGCACCAGGCCGCGGATTCGGCGGGCACGCCTAATCCGGTGGCGGGCGCGGTGCGCTTTGCCATCGGGCAGGGCACCTCGCAATCTGGCAACGCGATGAAGACCTTCCTGCATCTTGGCTTTAACCAGGCACTGGATGGCAGCAAGGTGTTCGACGGCATCTACGCGCACGTGGCCGCGCGCCAGACCAATATCAACACGCGCTTCGCCATGCCGGGCGGCGGCGGTGGCCTGCGCACCGACCATCGCGCTTTCGGGCAGACCGCGCCGCGCGGGCTGGCCGCCGACTACCAGGACACGCTGGCGGGCCGCACTGGCGGCGTCATGCAGCGCTGCACCGCTACGCAGACTTGCCCGAAGTTCTTCCTCGGCCTGTCGGGCACGGAGTTCTGGCAGTTGCAGGGCTCGCCGGTGCTGACCGATCCCTACGGCTTTGCCGACCTGAAGCAGCCTGACAATGCGCGCATCTACTACTACGCCAGCACGCAGCACGGCGGCAAGTCGCCGCTGATCAGCTACGCGCCAGCGTCGACGGTGTACCCGGCAGGGTCCATGGTCGATTTTGCCGATACCTTCCGCGCGCTGTTCGTCGCGCTGGAAGACTGGGTGGCTCGTGATGTCGCGCCGCCGGCCAGCCAGGTTCCGGCCATCGCCGATGGCACGCTGGTGCGGCCCGATCAGCTGACCTTCCCCGTGACCAAGGGCATTACCTGGGCCGGCGCGGGCAGCAATACAGCGATTCCCGCGCTGCAGTACCTGGCGCGCTATAACGGCTTCCCGCTGCTCGATTACGGCCCGACCTATCGCCCGCAGGATGAGTCCGGCATCCCGACCTTGCTGCCGCCGTCGTACATGGGGCGGGACTACGCCATCATGGTGCCGCAGGTGGATGCGCAGACCGGGCTGACCAAGGCCGGCATCCATGCCGTCGACGTGGACGCGCCAGTGGGCACCAGCCTGGAGTTCAACTACGTGGCCACGCCGGGCATTGTGGATCTGGTCAACCTGAGCGGCAGCTACATTCCCTTCCACAAGACCGAGGCCGCGCGCATTGCGGCTGGCGATACGCGGCCCTCGCTGGAGTCGCTCTACACCGACCAGGCCGGCTACGTGGCCAAGGTGCAGAGCGTGGCCGCCGGGCTGGTGGCCAGGCGCTTTTTGCTGCAGGCGGATGCCGACCGGCGCGTGGCGAGCGCGCAGGCGAATCCTGTGTTGCCCTGAGGGAAGGGGCATTTGAAGGGGCCGTGATGCGGCGGGCGGGGCGCTCCGCCGCGCCTAGCCCGGAAGCCTCGCTGCGGTTCCTGCGCCTTGCCATCCGGGCTCCGCGGCGAAGCGCTCCGCAAGGAAGTCCAGCATGGTGCGCAGGATTGCCGGCATTTGCCGGCGCGATGCGTAGATGCCGTGGATGCCAAGCGCCTGCGGTTGCCATCCGGGCAGCAGGGCCACCAGTTGCCCGCTGCGCAGCAGCGGTGCGGCGGAGTAGAGCGGCTGCATGGCAATGCCGGCGCCCGCCACGGCGGCGGCCAGCAGCACGCTCGATTCATTGGCGCTGAGGTTGCCCTGCACCGGCACCGCCAGCGTTTGCCCCGCGCGTTCCAGTTGCCACAGGCTCTTGCCGAAGTACGAGTAGGTAAGGCAGTTGTGCATGGCGAGGTCCTGCGCCTGGCGTGGCATGCCGTGGGCGGCGATGTAGGCAGGCGCGGCGCAGATCACCGAGGCGCAGCTTGCCAGCGGGCGCGCGATCAGGTTGGGGTCGAGGTCGTTGGTGATGCGGATCGCCAGGTCGATGCGGGCCTCCACCAGGTTGACCGCCTGGCTGCCGATATGCAGGTCGACGGCGGTTTCCGGATAGCGCTTCAGGTAGGCCGTCACGGCCGCGGCCAGCACGGACTCGGCCAGCGATTGCGCGCAACTGATGCGCAGCATGCCGCGCGGCATGCCCGCGCGCTCATGCTCGGGCCGCGCCATCTGGGCGGCGATCTCCAGCATCTGGCGGCAGCGCGCCAGCGCTTGCTCCCCGGCGGGCGTCAGGCTCAGGCTGCGTGTGGAGCGGTGCAGCAGGCGTTGCTCGGCCCAGGTTTCCATCTGCGCGAGATAACGGGTGACCATGGCGCGCGACATGTCCAGTGCCTCGGCGGCGGCCGTCATGCTGCCGCGTTCGGCAATGGCGACGAAGACTTCGGCGGCGGTGATGCGGTCCATGGAATGAGTTGGCCGGTGACGCTGCTGTAGCTTGTCGGCCTAGTTGATCGATTAATGCAACAAAGATGTTCATTCTATGGGGTTTTTGTACCGGTCTGTGCAAATTAAGCTGGCGGCTTCCTGGATCCCCAGCCACGTGAGACTCCCGATGCCCTCCAGCCTGACCCTGAACCGATTCCTGCGCGGCCTTGCCGCAGCCTTGTGCCTGGGCATCGTCGCCAGCACGCCCGCGATGGCCGCAGCCGCGCTCAAGCTGGAGGTCTACAACCCCGGCACCAGGAGCATTTTCCCGGTCTCGTCCGAACTCGTCACCGGCGCGCACGACGCGGTGCTGATCGACGCGCAGTTCCAGCGCAACGACGCCGAGGCGCTGGTTGCGCGCATCCGCGCCAGCGGCAAGAACCTCACCACCATCTACATCAGCCACAGCGATCCGGATTTCTACTTCGGGCTGGACGTGCTCAAGGCCGCGTTCCCGGCGGCCAGGATCGTCGCCACGCCGCAAACGGTGGCGGCCATCCAGGCATCCATGGCGGGCAAGCAGGCTTACTGGACTCCGATCCTGAAGGACAATGCGCCCAAGGCGCTGGTGCTGCCCGAGCCGCTGGCCGGCAATGCCATCGAGCTCGAGGGCAGCAAGCTGGAAGTGCTGGGGCTGGACGGCCCGGCGCCGGAGCGCACGGTGGTGTGGATTCCGTCGCTCAAGACCGTGGCCGGCGGCGTGGTGGTCTTTGGCAAGAGCCACGTCTGGGTGGCCGATACGCAAACACCGGCCTCGCGCCAGCACTGGATCGCCATGCTCGATCGCATCGCGGCGAAGAAGCCAGCGCGGGTCGTGCCCGGGCACTATCTGGACGATGCGCCGCAGACGCTGGCGTCGGTGCGCTTCACGCGGGATTACCTGCGCACGTTCGAGCAAGAGGCGGCGCGCGCGCCGGATGCCAAGGCGCTGAGCGCGGCGATGCAAAAGCACTATCCGCAGCTGGGCGGCCTGGACTCGCTTGATCTGAGCGCCAAGGTCATCAAGGGCGAAATGCAGTGGCCTGCAAAATAACGGCTGCGCGCCAGGCCGCGTTTCGCGTTTCGCGATGCGCATGACGCCAGCATCAAATCTCAGGAAGCATTGATCATGTCCGGTCTCACCCTGCATTACATCTACGACCCGCTGTGCGGCTGGTGCTACGGCGCCGCGCCGCTGGTGCGTGCTGCGCGCGCCGTGCCTGGCCTCGCGCTCGCGCTGCACGGCGGCGGCATGCTCACGGGCGCCAACCGCCGCCGCATCACGGCGCAATGGCGCGACTACGTGATGCCGCACGACCGCCGCATCGCCGCGCTCACCGGCCAGCCGTTCGGCGAGCGCTATTTCGAAGGCTTGCTGCGCGACGAGAGCGCGGTGATGGACTCCGCTGCGCCCACCACCGCGATCCTGGCCGCGCAGGCGCTGGGCGGCGTGCAGGCTGCTGCAGATCTGCTGGCGCGCCTGCAGCATGCGCACTACGTGGACGGCCTGCGTATTGCCGATGCGCAGGTGCTGGCCGATCTTGCCGGGCAGGCCGGACTGGACCCGCAGCGCTTTGCCGGCCTTTGCCTGGACATTGGCGGTGACAAGACGCAGGCGCATATGGCCGCCAGCCGCGCGCTGCTGAACCGTCTGGGCGGGCATGGCTTCCCCACGTTTGCGCTGCAAAAAGGCACCGATCAATTTGCGGTGCTGGACGTAGGCCCGTTCCTTGGCGACGCGGGTGCGTGGCAGGAGAGCCTGGCGCGGGCGGTTGCGCAGCAGGGCGCAAGCATGGAGGCGGACGGCCAGGATGGCGCCGGCGGCCCGGTTTGCGGCGCGCAGGGTTGCGCTTTGCCGGCGCAAGGGTAAATTTCGCGCCCGCATTGCCGTTATACCAATCGACGTCCCGGCACACAGGCTGCGCCGGTTCCGTCGATTGTCGTTTGCGCGCGGCTTGTCCTTTCGTCTGGATGAGCGCTGCGCGAGACGGCATCGACCCTACACCCGCACCCTGCATGCCGCACATCCAAGGCCCTCCCGGCGAGACCGAACTTTTTCGCACGCTTGTACTCGGCGTGACCGATTACGCTATCTACGCGCTGGATCCCGCTGGAACCGTGAGCAGTTGGAACCCCGGTGCGCAGCGAGCCAAGGGATACACCCGGGATGAAATCCTGGGCGCGCATTTCTCGTGCTTCTACACGCCGGAGGATCGCGCTGCGGGGTTGCCCGAGCAGGCGTTGCGGCAAGCGCGCGAGGCAGGCCGCTTCGCGGCGGAAGGCTGCTGGCGCTTGCGCAAGGATGGTTCCCGCTTCTGGGCCCATGTGCTGATCACGCCGATCTTCGATCGCAAGGGCAAGCAGCTTGGCTATGCCAAGGTCACGCGCGACATGACGCAGCAAAAGGCCGACGCCGAGCGCATTGCGGAGGTGACACGCACGCTGGACCTGGCGCTGGAGAACATGTCGCAGGGGCTGTGCCTGTTCGATCCGCATGGCACGATCATCCTGACCAATCGCCGCATGGACGAGATATTTCGCGGCGCGGGCGCGGCGCTGGTGCCAGGCGCGGATTTTCTCGCCCTGTGCCGCGCGATGGCGGGTGTGCGCGAGCGCGAAATCGCAGCACCGGGCGTGCTTGCCATCCGCCTTGGCGGCAATGCGCAGGCCGAGGCCGGCCAGCCTGACGACCGCGCCGAGCAATACGCGCAGGCGCTTTGCGAGCGGCACCGCGAGATCCTGCGCCGCCACCAGCAATGGCGCAGCGTGGAGGCGTTGCCCGACGGGCGCGCCATAGCGCTGTCGCACAGCGTCATGGCTGACGGCTCGTGGGTGACCACCTGCGAGGACGTGACCGAGCAGCGCCGCATCGAAGCCAAGATCCAGTACATGGCGCGCCACGACGGGCTCACCGGCCTGCCCAACCGCAGCTATTTCAACGACTACCTGGACGAAGAACTGCAGCGCGCGCAGAAGCAGGGCACCCGGGTGGCAACGCTCGGCATCGACCTGGATCGCTTCAAGGAAATCAACGACCTGCACGGGCATGCGGCCGGCGACACCGTGCTGCGGGCGGTGTCCCAGCGCATCGCCAGCCAGCTGGAGCCGGGCGAGTTCATCGCCCGCATCGGCGGCGATGAGTTCATTGCCGTGAAGCGTTTCGAGCGGCAGGCCGAGCTGAGCGACTTCAGTGCGCGCCTGGTGACATGCGTGAGCGAGCCGGTGCGGCTCGATGGCTTTGACCTGACCACGGGCGCGAGCATCGGGATTGCTATCTATCCCGGCGACGGCACCCATCGCGACCAGCTGGTCAGCAATACCGACCTGGCGATGTACCGCGCCAAGGGCAGCTTGTCCGAATCGATCTGCTTCTACGAAAGCCGGATGGACGAGGCCGAGCGCGAACGGCGCGCGCTGGCCGGCGAGCTGTGGACCGCCATTGCCGCCAACCAGTTCGTGCTGGCCTACCAGGTGCAGACCGCCATTGCCAGCGGCGAGGCCATCGGCTGCGAGGTGCTGTTGCGCTGGCATCATCCCGAACGCGGGCTGATCGCGCCCGACAGCTTCATCCCCCTGGCCGAAGAATGCGGCGCCATCCTGCCGATCGGCGAATGGGTGCTGCGCACCGCATGCCAGCAAGCCGCGCAGTGGACGTTCCCGCGCAAGATCTCGGTCAACCTGTCGCCGGTGCAGATCACCCACGGCAACCTGGTCACGCTGGTGGCGCAAGTGCTGGAGGAGACCGGGCTGGCGGCTGGACGGCTGGAACTCGAAATTACCGAGTCGACCATCATCGGCGACAAGGAACGGGCGCTCGACATATTGCGCCGCATCAAGGCGCTGGGCGTGACCATTGCCATCGACGATTTCGGCACGGGCTACTCGTCGCTCGACACCTTGCGCTCTTTTCCGTTCGACAAGATCAAACTGGACCGCACCTTTATCGCGGAAATTTCCGACAGCCAGCAGGCCAAGGCCATCATCCGCGCCATTCTGGCGCTGGGCCAGAGCCTGGCGATCCCGGTGCTGGCCGAAGGCGTGGAGACCGACGAGCAGCTTAGCCTGCTGCAGGCCGAGGGCTGCGACGAGGCGCAGGGATTCCTGCTCGGGCGCCCGCAGTCGCTCGAGCATTTCCGCCGCGCCCACGCCGTGGTCGGGCCGCGGCTGGTAACGGCGCAGACACCGGAACGCTAGGCGGCGCATCCGGCGCATGCGATGCATCATGCGCGCGTGTCGTGATCTGTGCGCTTCACTGCGGTCCCGTCCGCACGCGGCGCCTTTGCGCGGCGGTGGAACTCGCCCGCGCGCCAGCCACTCTCATTGCTTGTTGGCAGCCAACCGCGCTGCCGCACGGGTAAAAACCGGGAGTGGCCGTGGCACCACGCATCACCATCGAAGGCGGCCACCCGGCCGGCCAGCCTCATGTGCGCGAGGTGGGCGACCCCACCGGTGGCCAGACGCTCGCCCCGCACCGCTTGGCAGGCTGTGCGCACGCCGATCCGCTCACGCCCGCCGATCGCTACCAGGAGTTGTTCGTGGCGGTGCAGATGGGGCGCATTTTTCCCGACAGCAAGACCTTCACCGACGCCATGCCCCGGCAGGACCCGGCCACCATCCTGGCCGCCTACCGCGCTCGCGCCGACGCTGCCGGCTTCGACCTTGCCGCCTTTGTGCACGCGCATTTCGCGCTGCCCGAAGTGCCGCGCAGCTGCTACGAGTCCGACCCCAACCAGCCGCTGGCCGACCATATCGACGGGCTGTGGGCGGTGCTGACCCGGCATCCCGCGCAGCACCCGCCGCAATGCTCGCTATTACCGCTGCCGCACCCCTACGTGGTGCCGGGCGGGCGTTTCTCCGAGCTTTACTACTGGGATTCGTACTTCACCATGCTGGGCCTGGCCGCCAGCGGGCAGGGCGGCTTGTTGCGCGGCATGGCGGAGAACTTCTCCTACCTGCTTGATACCTATGGCGTGATCCCCAACGGTACCCGCAGCTACTACCTGAGCCGCTCGCAGCCGCCGGTGTTCGCGCTGATGGTGGAGCTGTTCGAGGACCAGGGCGTGCAACCCGAGCTGGGTTTCCTGCCACAGTTGCGCAAGGAGTACGCTTTCTGGATGCGGGGCGCCGACTGCCTTGCGCCGGGGCAGGCATGCCGGCGGGTGGTCAGGCTGGCCGACGGCAGCCTGCTGAACCGCTACTGGGACGAGCGCGATACCCCGCGCGAGGAAGCCTTTATCGAAGACACCGGCACGGCCGCATTGGCGGCGCGGCCGGCCGCCGAGGTATTCCGCGACCTGCGCGCCGCAGCCGAATCGGGCTGGGACTTCAGCTCGCGCTGGCAGGAACCCGGCGGCGGGCTGGAGACGGTTCGCACCACGGCGATCCTGCCGGTGGATCTCAATTGCCTGTTGTTCAAGCTGGAGCACAAGCTCGCCGAACTGGCCCAGGCCGCCGGCGATGCCGACGCACCGGTCTTCGCCCAGCGCGCGCAGGCCCGCCGGGAGGCCATCGACCGGCTCATGTGGCGCGAGGCCGAGGGCGCCTACTTCGATTTCGACTGGCAACGCCACCACGCCCGCGCCAACCTGACGGCGGCGACCGTGGTGCCGCTCTACGTCGGCGCGGCCACCCCCGCGCAGGCGGCGCGAGTGGCGCAAACCGTGGCCGCGAGGCTGCTGCAGCCCGGCGGCATTGCCACCACGGAGCGCGTCAGCGGCCAGCAGTGGGACCTGCCCAACGGCTGGGCGCCGCTGCAATGGCTGGCGATTGGCGGGTTTGCGTGCTGCGGGCAAGCGGCGCTTGCGCACGAGATCGCCCATCGCTGGCTGGTGACCGTGGCAAGCCTTTACCAGCGTGAGTACAAGCTGGTGGAGAAATACGCCCTGCAGCCCGGAGAAGATGGCGCGGTAGGCGGCGGGGGCGGCGAGTATCCGCTGCAGGACGGCTTTGGCTGGACCAACGGTGTGGTGCGCAGGCTGCTGCAGGACCACCCTGCGCATGTGGCGTGCCGCTGCCGCGCGGGCGTGAAGTCCGTGCATCCATGAAAGCGTGAAGGCATGAGGGCATGGTTTCAGCGATGGCTGGCACTGGTTGTTGCCAGCCACCGCGCCACCGCGGCAGCCAGCCAGGCTGGATCGTCGTGCGGCAAATCGTGCCCCGCCCAGGGATGGCGGCGGTGCTGCGCGCCCCAAGCTTCGGCCAGGCGCGCGGAGCACACCGGGTCGACCAGATGATCCGCCGCCGACGACAGTACCAGCGTCGGGCAGGCCGGCGGCGCACCCGGCGCGTGATAGCGTGCCGCGGCCCACAGCTGGCGCAGGGCATTGGCCCGGCATACCGGTGCGCTGCCGCGAATCGCGCACCATTGCGCCACATCCGTCGCGAAGGCCGCGCTCGCGTTGCAGGTCAGCCGGTAGATGATGCGCTCGCAGTAAGGGGCGTTGTGCCAGCGCAGCGCCATGCCAAAGAGCGCCGGCCAGTTGCGCGGTGGCAGCCGCTCGGCCACGCTGCAAAAGGGCCGCATGCTGGTGTTGATCAGCACCAGCGCGCCGATCTCCTCGGGGTGCTGCCGCGCCCACTGCGCCGCCACCATGGCGCCCAGCGACATCGCCAGCAGCCGGTATGGCCGCACCAGCCCCTGCCTGGCGGCACGCTCGCGCAGGAACGCCACCATCGCAGCCACGTTGGCTGGCGCGCGCCCGGGCGCCTCAACGCCATTGCCAGGCAGGTCCAGCATGGTGACGGGTCCGATACCAGCGTGGGTCTGCAGCACGCCCGGCAAGACGCCCCAGTGGCGGGTTTCGCGCGTCAGGCCGCGCAGCAATATCCAGTCGCTCATCCGGGCGGCCCCCAGGGCCACTGCGCGTTGGCGCGGTCGAGCAATTCCTGGCGGCGTTGCCCGCGTGGCAGCCAGCGCTCGGGCGCATAGGCCACGCGGGCGAGGAAATCCAGCAGGTTGGCATGCCGGCGCAGCACGCGCGCGGTGCGGTGCGCCTTGACCGGGTTGAAGAATCCCTGGCGCGAGAACAACTGGCGGGGATTCTTCTTGATCCACAGCCAGGAACCCAGCTCCAGCGTCATCGGCAGGAAGATATTGCCTGGCGGCGTGTGGTCGTAGGCCCAGTCCCACAGGTCGCCGTGCAGCAGGTATTGGCAGCTCTGCGGCTCGAAGGCATAGCCATGGTGGGGATGTGCCTGCTCGAGCATGGTCTTGAGGGCAAACATCTCAGGCAGGTGCGGCATCGGCGCGGCGGTGCGCGCGTAGGGAAACCAGATGCTGTCGCTCCAGCCGTAGCCCGAGTGGCAATCCAGCGCGAAGCTCAAGGGCCGACCCTGCAACTGCTGCGCCACGACTTGCAGCATGGCAGTGCTTTCCGCCTCCATGGGCGCACCGAGCTTGCCGCGGTACCACGGCAGCCACGCCCCCACGCGCTGGCCGCCAGCCAGCGGCGGCACCCGGCCAACCGCGTCCTGCGGCGCGTTGCGCATCAGGTCCACGCCATTGGGGTTGGCGCGCGCGCCCGCCCACATGCCGCCCGGGTTGACGATCGGCATGAACAGCAGCCGCACGGATTGCAGCTGGCGCTCCAGCAGTTCGTCCCACTCCAGGCGCCACAGCAGCATGCGCATGTAGTCGAGCAGCAGATGCGTGCCGATGCGCTCCAGGCCATGGATGCCGGCAAAAAAACCGATGGCGGGCGCATGCGGATCGTTCGACCCGATGCTGGCGGTGTACAAGGGAAAGCACTGGCCGCCTGCCTGCACCTCCCCGACGCGGCAGGCATCCAGGCGGCTGGCGCCGGCTTCCAGGATGCCCTCCAGTTGCTGCATTTCAGCAAAACTGCCTGCGTTGGGTGGCTGCGCCATGGGCGAGGGCGGCTCCTTGGGGGCGATGCGACGGTCGATTGTCAGGGCTTCAACGTCAATATAGGCGCTGGCGGCCGGTCGGGTTACAAAAGCGTGCCCGCCATCATCCCCCGGTTTTGTGAAAGCCCCGTGACTGGCGCCGGGTGTCACCGGTGTCAGGCCGTGGCCAGCGCCGGCTCGGCCGAAGCAAACAGCATCAGCAGGGGCCAGCCGCGCGTGTTGGCCAGCGCGCGCAGCGCGGCATCCGGGTTGGTGGCCACCGGGTGGCTCACGGCTTCGAGCAGCGGAATGTCGTTGCGCGAGTCGCTGTAGAACACGGTGCGCTCGAAGTGCGCCCACGCCATGCCGAGCGATTCCAGCCACTGCGCCACGCGTGCGATCTTGCCCACCCCGAAGCTCGGCACGCCGTCTACCGCACCCGTGAAATTGCCCGACGCGTCGCGTGCGGCCTCCACCGCCAGCAGGTGCGCCACGCCCAGCGCCTCGGCGATCGGCTCGGTGACGAAGCGGCAGGTGGCGGTGACGATGCAGCACAGATCGCCGGCGTCCTGGTGCGTGGCCAGCAGCGCGCGCGCCTCGGGGCGGAGGGCCGGCGCGATCACGTCGCGCATGAAGCCGCTGCGCAGGCCCTCCAGCTGTGCGTGTGGATGACGCGCCAGCAGGCCCAGGGCGAAGGCGGCGTGGCGGTGGATGTCCAGGCGTCCGGCGCTGTACTCGGCCAGCCACAGCGCGTTGTTGGCCTCGACTTCGGCGGCATCCGCCGCGCCGGCCTCCACCAGGTAGCGTGCCCATTCATATTCGCTATCCAGCGGTAGCAAGGTGTGGTCGAGGTCAAACAAGGCAAGGCAGGACATGCGCCGTCTCCGGTCGGAAAAGCGGCAAGGATGCCCATCGGCAATGACCCACGGATGAAGCGCGGCGCAAGAATCCCGATACGGCTATCAGGGATTTTTGCCGCCTTTGGCGAAATTGCCGAGGTTGCCGAGGCCGCCGGGGTTGCCGGGGTTGCCCATGGCGCCTACGCTGCCTTGCACGGCGCGAGGCAATCCAGGAAGGCCCCGATCAGCCGCGTATGCGTGCGGCCCTGCAGGCAATAGAGGTATTCGTGCAGCACGGGCGGCTGGCTGGCAAACGGCACAACGCACAGCGCCGGGTCGCGCGGCACTTCCCCCAGCGGCACCACGCTTGCGCCAAGGCCCCGGCGAATGGCTTCGTAGATGGCTTCGCGGCTGCCGATGACGGTGCTGGCCGGCAGCGGCAAGCCGGCGCCGTCCAGCGCGGTCTCGGTGGCCTTGCGCGTCATCGACCCGTGCTCGCGGATCAGCAGGTGGCAGGTTGCCAGCTGCGCCAGGCTGACGCTGGGCGCGCGCGCCAGCGGATGGGCGGGGTTGACCACCAGCACCATTGGGTCGGTGGCCAGCGTGATGCGGGCCAGCCGATCGTCCTCGACGGCGTGCGAGGAAACAGCGACGTCGATGCGGTACTCGATCAGCGCATCCAGCATCTGCTGCGAGTTGCCGATATCGATGCTGATCTCGATGGCGGGATAGCGCTCGCGAAACGCGGCTACGCTCTTCAGGATGTAATAGGGCCCGGTAGCGCCAATGCGCAGATGGCCGAGATGCAGGTTGCCGGCATTGCGCAGCAGGAAATCCGCGCTGCCTTCGTGCTGCATCAACTGTTCCACCACCGGCATCAGGGCCACGCCGACGTCGCTCAGGTCGACCCGGCCAGCGCGCCGGTAGAACAGCTCCACGCCGTAGTTCTCTTCCAGCTGGCGGATGCGGCCCGTGACCGTGGGCTGGCTTACGCGCAGTTGCTTGGCGGCAGTGGTGATGCTGCCTTGCCGTGCCACTTCATAGAACGTCGTCAGCAGGTCGCCGAGCATGGGGGGTTTCCGTGGGAATAAGGCAAGCGCGCCAGTCTAGCGGCGTTTTATGACAGTTCATGTGACAGCGCACCATCGCGCCGCCGTTGGCGCGGCAGTGCGATGGTGCAAAGGATGGAAAGCGCGGGCGGCGGCAGGAGCAGGTGCTCCTGCCCCCCCCCCCCCCCCCCCCCCCCCCCCCCCCCCGGCTTCGCTCAGGGCACGGCCCGTGCGGGCTTGCCCAGCGCCGGGTCGGACACCCCGTCGGCGCCGGTTTCCAGGCGGCCGGCAAAGCGGCGCCGGAAGCTGCCCTGGGTGGTGGTCACGACGAAGTCATACCAGTTGCCCTGCAGGCCCACCGGCCAGTGCTGGTCGAGCTGCTTGCCGGCCGGAATGTCGAAGGTCCAGGGGCCGTCTTCGCGGTAGGCGGCGGGCGTGACGGTGAAGGTGCAGGCCTTGGCGCCGGTGTTGATCATGGTCAGGTAGACGGCGGCATTGGCGATGTCGTAGCACACCCGGATTTCCGGCGCGGTGCCGCCCGCGGCGACCACGGTGCTCACGTCGCCCTGGAAGGCGCGATGAAAGCCGTTCGGGCCCAGCACCCACAGGTCGTATTTGCCGTTGTCAGCGGTGAAGACGTCCCAGCTGTCATTAACCTGTTTGCCCGGCTCGACCGCATAGCGGCGCGGCACGCGGTCCAGGTGCAGGCGGTCGTACACGTGGAAGACGGCGGCGGCGGTGCCGGTGTTGCTCAGCAGCAGCCACATGGCCTTGGCGCCCGGATCCTCGCGGCCGCTCACATGCAGCTCGTAGGGCAGCGCGCGCGAGGGCCGCGTGCCCACCGGCTGGGTGGCCGGGTTGGCGGTCTGGAAGGCGACGGTCGGCAGCGCAACCGGTGCCATGCCTTCCTGATCCGTGCGCACCTTGTCGGCAACGGTCTTGGTGCGGTTGGGGATCACAGGCAGCGCCGCGCTGTTCGGGCTGACGAAGTTGAACGCTGACAGCATGTCGCCGCAGATCGCGCGGCGGTATGGGCTGATGTTGGTCTCGGCCACACCGAAGCGTGCCTCCAGGAAACGCAGCACCGAGGTGTGGTCGAACACCTGCGAGTTGACCCAGCCACCGCGGCTCCACGGCGAGACCACGTACATCGGCACGCGCGGGCCAGGGCCGTAGGGATGCATGTCGGTGTGGTACTCACCGTCGGTGGCGACGGTGGACTTGCCGGCGAGCACGCCGTTGGCGTCGTAGGCAGGCGCGCAGGGTGGCGGCACATGGTCGAAGAAGCCGTCGTTCTCGTCGAAGTTGATCAGGAGCACGGTCTTGCTCCAGACGGCCGGGTTGGCCGTCAGCGCATTGAGCACTTCCTGCGTGTACCAGGCGCCTTGCACCGGGCTGGACGGCCCCGGGTGCTCGGAGTAGGTCGCCGGCGCCACGATCCACGATACCTGCGGCAGGCTGCCCGCGGCGATGTCGTCCTTCAGCGCTTGCAGGAAGCCGCCGTCCGGCATGGTGTTGCCGATGCCCTTGATAAGCGGGTTGATGACGTCGTCGGCGATGGTATAGGCCGGGTAGGGGCTGCCGTTGGACGTATTGCCCCGCGCCTCGTTGGCCTTGCGGTACTGCACGAAGCCAGCCAGCGGGTTGTCGGTGAAGTTGTCCGGCATGTTCTGGTACAGCTTCCAGCTTACGCCCGCCGCCTGCAGGCGTTCTGGATACGTGGTCCAGCGGTAGCCGCCGGTGGAAGCGCCCATGGAGTCGCCACTGTTGTCGATCACCGGGCCGCCATTGGCACCGGTGGGGTCGTTGGTGCCGGTCCAGTGGAACAGGCGGTTGGTGTTGGTGCCACCATGGAAGCCGCAGTGGTAGGCGTCGCACAGCGTGAAGGCGTTGGCGAGTGCGAACTGGAAGTCCAGCTCGGTCTGGGTGTAGTAGCCCATCGACTGGGTGTTCTTGTAGGTGGGCCACTTGTTCATGCGGCCCAGGTCCCAGGCATTCTGGGCGTCGGGGTAGCTGTGCGGCGTGCCGCTGACGCGTTGCGCATTGCCGGCCGTGCTGTCGAGGTGGTAAGGCTGCACGATGCGGTTGGTGTAGGCCTGCTGCCAGACGTTGAGGCCGCCGGCCAGCGGGATCGGGAAACGATCGCCGAAGCCGCGCACGCCCTGCAGGGTGCCGAAGTAATTGTCGAAGGAGCGGTTTTCCTGCATCAGGATCACCACGTGCTCCACGTCGCGGATGGTGCCGGTGGCGTTGTTGGCGGGAATCGCCAGCGCGCGCCGGATCGACGGCGGGAAGGCGGCCAGCGCCGCGGTGGCGGCGGCGCTGCCGCCGGCCATCTTGAGGAAATTGCGTCTGCTGTGAAGGCTCATCTTGGTTTTTTTGCTGGACTGTTCGGTTCGTGCGGTGCGCAGGGCTGGCGCCCCGCGGTGCGCTGCAGTTAGGGACGGGTCGTCGCTATTCGCGGCTGCTCGTTAAGGCGCGCAGCGCAGCTGCGGCGTGGCTGCGGGCGGCTGCCCGGGCTGCCCGGGCTGCGCCGGATCGGCGGGCTTGTCATTGGAGTCGCCGCCGCAAGCCGTCAGCGTGGCGCACAGCACCAGTGCCGCCAGCCAGCCCGGCTGCGCGAAGAAAGAGATTGAAGGCTTCATGATCACGTTTGCTCTCGGGGAATAGGTATCAGGGGTTGAGCGTGGACAGCGGCTGGCGCGAGCCGGTGATGGTCTGCAGCTCGGCCAGGCTGAGCTGGCGCGTCCACATGGCCAGGTCGTTGAACTCCATCACGCCCTTGAGTGCGCCGCCGTTGTTCGGCACATAGGCATGCGTGGCATCGTCATTGAGGCCCCAGGCCTTGGTGGCCAGGCCGTTGAGCTTGGTCACGTCGGTGTTGGCGATGGCCCTGTTTTCAGCCTTTTGCAGCCCGAGCACCGGGTCGATGACGTAGGCGCTGAAGGTCTTGGCCGTGGCGTTGATCGACAAGGCCAGATAGGTCCACTGGTTGGCGCTGAACGTCATGCCCGTGATGTCGTCGCGCTTGCCGCCGCTGCCGATGTTGAAGCTCACCGAGCAGCTGCCCCACAGGCCGATCGCGATGCCCGCGTTGCTGCCCGAGGTCCAGTTCTTGTTGGCCAGGATCGGCTCGCCGGTGCCGTTGCCCTGGGTGCAGTCGGACTTGAACCAGAAGCCGATGGTGAATTGCGGGGCGAGCGCGATATCGGCGCCGCTCTGCGTGAGCTGATAGGCGTCGATTCTCGAATCGACCTTCAGCGCCTTGCCGCCGAAGTTGTCGCTGCTCAGCGAGCCGCCATCGGTGCCGGGAACCCAGGGGCCGATGGCGGTAGTGCCCTTGCTGTCGGTTGCCGGCAGCGTCTCGAAACTGTAGTAAGCAGCCAGGTTGTTGCGCAGCGTGTCGGCCAGCACGACCGGCTTGACGTAGTTGATCTGCGCCAGCAGCGCGGTGGGCATACCGTTGCGCACCAGCGTGTAGTTGAAACGGTACACGCCGCTGGCCGGCGCGGTGATGGCTTTGTCCTCATAGGTGGACGTGCCGGCCGGCAGCGTGGCGATCTGCACCCCGTCGCGCAGCAGCGTCATGTCGCCGGTGGCGGTGGTGGGGTTCTGCCATGACAGCACCAGCGAGGTGTTGGTGCTGCCCACCACGGACTGCAAGCCCCGCACGCCCGCAGTGCCGGCCAACGCCGAGCCGTCGATCTGGTACGAGGCGGCGGGCAGGGCCACGCCGACGTGCGCGAGCATGGTGGGCAGCAGGTCCGCCTCGGTTGGCAGTGCCGCCAGCGCGTCCGCATTGGCGGGCGCAGCCGGCAGGTTGCTGGCCACCGCCGTGTTGAAGGGCTTGTTGAGCGCGATGAAGGTGGTGCGGTTTTGCACCGTCGGCAGGGTGGTGGTGGAACCCGTCGCGTCCAGGCCGTGACTGGTGGTCACGGCGACCAGCCAGTCTTCGTTGGCATTGGCCGCGCGGCGAGCCTGCACGGCGGCCAGCAGCTTGCCCAGCGCCTGGTCAAAGCTGGACAGCGCGGTGGCGTAGCCGCCGTTCTGGAAGCCCTGGGCGGCCGCGGCCAGGTCGGGCGCGCTGAACTGGGTGAAGACTACGTCGTAGCCAGACTGCACCAGCTTCACACCCTCTTGCGCCACGCAGTTGTCGTCGGCGGTGCAGTCGCGCATGGAGTCGAGATTGCCTGCGGCCACGTCGGCCTTGAGCAACGCCGGCAACACGGGCGCGCTGGTAGCGGCGCCGCGGCGCAGTGCGCTCGAGCCGGCGTTGGCACGCAAGTACTGGAACAGGCTCGGCGTGCGCAGGCCGGTGGCCACGGCAACGTCGTCGCCCACGCCGTGGCGGTTCGCCCAGTTGCCGGCGAGGACCGTGGCCCAGCTCGGGCCGGCAAGCGGAACCTGCTCGGTGGTGGTGCCGAGCCGGCCGCCGGTCGATGCTGGCGTGACCGACAGCGTGGCCAGGTTGGGCAATGTGCGCTGGGCGATGCCGTTTTGCAGCTGGCTATAGGTGGCGCCGTCCACGCCGACCAGCAGCACTTTCTTGCTGGCAACGCCACTGCCGCCCGTGTTGTTCTGATCGGGGGCCACCACTGCCGGCGAGTCGCTGCCGCCGCCGCCGCATGCCGCTACCGTGCCCGCCAGGGCCAGGCCACATGCCATGCGTGCCCGCTGTTTCCATGCCATATCCGGTTCCTCTTTTCTGTTATCCAACGCGGCGCGCCGCTCCGGCGGCGCGTCCGATCACGCTCCCCGTGACGCGTTGGCAGAGTAAGAAAAGGGGTTGTCATGCGGGTGACAGGGAGGCAAAGAATGCTGATGCGCTCATTTGCATTCTTGATGGGACAGGCACGCAGAGGCACAGGCCCTGCCTGGATGGCGGGCTGGGGGACGAAAAAAAACGAGGAAAGCGCGGCGTCAGGAATGACCGCGGAGCACGACGATGGGAGAGAAAGCGAGGGGTACGGCGGGGGAGTATTGCGAGGATCAAAGGTGCCGCGTTGCCCTCGTTGCCCTTGTCATGGCGACCAAGGGCAACGCAGCGGCGGCGAGCGCCGCGAATGTCAGGCCTTGGCTGCTTGCGGGGCCGCGCCGCTAGCCTGCGTGCCGGGGCGGCGGACCATCAACGCCAGCAGCGCGGCCACCATGCACGCCGCGCCCGCGGCGTACAGCGCTGGTGTGTAGGTCAGCAGCAAGGTACGGGTAAGGCCCGCGCCAAACGCAGCCGTGGCGGCGCCGACCTGGTGGGCGGCAAAGATCCAGCCGAACACCATCGGCGCGCGCTCCTTGCCGAACACCGAGCCTGCCAGCCTGACCGTGGGCGGCACCGTGGCGATCCAGTCCAGGCCGTAGAACATGGCAAAGATGGACAAGCCGTATAGCGTGAACGTGGAGTGGGGCAGCCAGAACAGCGACAGGCCGCGCAGGCCGTAGTACCAGAACAGGAGCTTGCGGCAGTCATAGCGATCCGACAGCCATCCCGAGACAATGGTGCCGACAAAGTCGAACGCGCCCATCATCGCCAGCGCGCCGGCGGCCGGCACGGCGGCCATGCCGAAGTCCGCGCACAGCGAGATGAAGTGCGTCTGGATCAGGCCGTTGGTGCTCAGCCCGCAGATGAAGAAGGTGCCGGCCAGGATCCAGAAGGTCTGGCTGCGGGCGGCGTCGCGCAGCACCACGAAGGGCCCGCGCAAGGTCAGCGGCGCGGGCGCGCTGGGCGGCGCCGGCGCGGCTTGGGCGTGCATGGGCACTTCACCGAACGCAGCCAGGCCCACGTCGGCCGGACGATTGCGCATGAAGCAGAACACCAGCACGGCCAGCACCGCGCAGGCGCCCAGCACCGGCAGCACCGCGATGCGCCAGCCCATATGCTCGATCAGCCAGGCGGCCACGGGCAGGAACGCCAGCTGGCCGGTGGCCGAACTGGCGGTCAGGATGCCGATCACCAGCCCGCGGCGCGCGCTGAACCAGCGGCTGGCGATCACGGCCGCGAGCACCAGCGCGGTCAGGCCGGAGCCAACGCCGAGCATCAGGCCCCAGGCAATGAACAACTGCCACAGCTCGGTGGCCACGGTGGCCAGCGCCATGCCGCCGGCAATCAGCGCCAGCGCGGCCCACACCACGTTGCGCACGCCGAAACGCTCCATCAGGATCGCCGAGAACGGGGCCATCAGGCCGAACAGCGCAAAGCGAAACGCGAGGATGGATGAGATCTGATCCGTGTCCCAGCCCATTTCGCGCGTCAGCGGCTTGAGAAAGGCGCCGGGCAGGCCGAGCGCGGCCGAGGTGGTCAGCATCACGCAGAAGGTGATGGCGGCGATCAGCCACGCGTAGTGGATGCCGCGCCGGTCGAGCCGGCTGGAAAGTGCTTGAGCGAACATGGGTCGGGTTCCGGGGGCGGGGCGTTGGTTTGTCGTGGGGTGTTGGCCGTTGCTGCTACTGGGAATTCGGACCCAGCAGCATGTCGCGCGCCGCGCCCAGGATGTCTTCGGAAATGGCATCGCCCTCGGTGGCACGTGCCAGCGTCATGGCGCCCACCAGCATGGCCAGCTGTCCCAGCGCCAGCTTGCGGCGCTCGGCCGGGTCGGCGTGCTCGACCGTCTTCATCCAGTCCTCGACCATGACCTTGAGGCCGTCGATATAGACCTGGCGCACTGGCTTGTCCGCCGGCTCGCGGGCAATGTCGCCAGCGAGTGCCACCGCCGCGCAGCCATCGCCGCGGCTTGTGCAATGCGCCGTGGTGAGGTAGGCCTCCACCAGGTTGGCGCGCATCGCTTGCTTGTCGCCTTTGGCGCGCTCGATGCGGCGCGACCAGCGCCGCGCGGATTCCTCGAAGGCGCGCTTGCTCGCCAGCGCGGCCAGCGCGTCCTTGGACGAGAAGTGCCCATAGAAGCCACCGTGCGTGAGGCCGGCCCCGGCCATCAGCTCGGCCACGCTCACGCCGTTCAGGCCGCGCTCGCGGAATAGCCTGGAGGAGGCCTGCTCGATGGCTTCCCTGTGCTTGTCGGCCTGCTCTCGTGATGCGCGCGCCATACCTGGCTCTCCTGTTGAAACTTTGCTTGATTTGCTTGACCGGATTTTATATGACACCCATAATTTATTCAATAAATGTTGGTCATCATTTAAACAGGCGTCGCCGCGCAGCATCGCAGATGCGGGCAGCGTCGCTTTTCTTTTCCTCTGTATCAGGAGAATCCGTCATGCAGAACCTGTTCGATCTCAGTGGCCGCGTTGCCGTCATCACCGGCTCCACCAAGGGCATGGGCCTGGAAATGGCCCGCGCGCTGGGCGCGTGCGGCGCCGCGCTCGTGGTGTCCGGCCGTGACCAGGCCACTTCCGAGGCGGTGGCGGCCGCACTGGACGGCGAGGGCTTCAAGGCCAAGGGCATCGCTTGCGATATCGGCAACGTTGAGAGCGTCCAGGCGTTTGCCAGGCAAGCGCTGGACGCCTACGGCCGCGTGGATGCGCTGGTGCTGAACGCGGCCGGCAGCGGCGCGGCGGGCGCGCTGCTGAGCCAGGGCCCGGACGTGCTCGAGCAGGCCATGGCGGGCAATGTGCGAGGCAACCTGGTGCTGGTCAATGCGTTGGCGCCGCAGATGATCGAGCGTGGTGACGGTGCCGTCATCTTCATGTCGAGCATCGCGGCCAAGCGCGGCTCGGCCATGCTCGGCATGTACAGCATCACCAAGGCCGCAACGGACGGTGCGGTGCGCAGCCTGGCGCTGGAACTCGGGCCGAAGGGGATCAACGTGAATGCGATCAACCCCGGGCCGGTGCGCACCGAGTTCTCGCGCGAGGCGCTATGGGGCAACCCGGAACAGGAGGCGCGCCTGGCCGCCGCGATCCCGATGCGGCGGATCGGCGAGGCGAAGGATGTAGCGGGGCTGGCGGTGCTGCTGGCATCGCCCGCGGGGCGCTTTATCCACGGCCAGAGCATCGGCGTGGATGGTGGACTTTCAGCGTGAGCCGCTGAGGGTCAAAGATCAAGGATCTAAGGTCAACGGATCGCGCCCCGCAGGTGCCGGGGCGCCGGGCCACGGACGCCCCTCAGCTATGCATGCCTGCCAGCCGCATCAGCAGGCGCAGCAGCAAAGCCGCCACGCCCAGCGCGGCCACGCTGGCCACCCAGATCAGCACCATCCAGCCGACCCGCTTGAGCCACGGCCTGGGCGCATCGTCCGGCGATCGCCGGCGGTGCTGCGTCGCTGGCATCAGTGATACCCCTCGCCGTGTTTCACCTTGCCTCGGAACACGTAATAGGCCCACACCGTGTACATCAGGATGAAAGGAATGATGAACAGCGCGCCCACCAGCGCAAAGCCCTGGCTTTGCGGTGGCGAGGAGGCGGCCCAGATCGAGATATCCGGCGGCACGATATTCGGCCATACGCTGATCGCCAGCCCGCTATAGCCCAGGAAGACCAGCGCCAGCGTGTACATGAACGGCGCCAGGTGCGCATGCTGCTGCAACGAGCGGATCAGCCGGTACATGGCAAACGCCACCAGCAGCGGCACCGGCGAGAACCAGAACAGGTTGGGCAGGCTGAACCAGCGCTCGGCAATGCGCGGCTGCGACAGCGGCGTCCAGATACTGATGACGGCGATGACGGCCAGCAACACCCAGGCCAGCTTGCCGGTGAGTTCCAGCATGCGCTCGTGCAGCTTGCCTTCGGTTTTCATGATCAGCCAGGTGCTGCCCAGCACGGTGTACGCCACCACCACGCCAACGCCGCAGAACAGCGGGAAGGGCTGCAGCCAGTCCAGCGGGCCGCCCGAGAAGGTGCGCCCGGTTACCTTGATGCCGTCGATATACGCGCCCAGCGAAACGCCCTGGAAAAACGCCGCCACCAGCGAGCCGCAGATAAACGCCTTGTCCCAGACGTGGCGCTCGCGGTCATTGGCCTTGAAGCGAAACTCGAACGCCACGCCGCGAAAGATCAGCCCCAGCAGCATGAAGATCAGCGGCAGGTAGAGCGCGCTGAGCACCACGGAGTAGGCCAGCGGAAACGCGGCCAGCAGGCCCGCGCCGCCCAGCACCAGCCAGGTCTCGTTGCCGTCCCACACAGGTGCCACCGTGTTCATCATGACGTCGCGGTCATGGCGGTCCGGCACGAAGGGATACAGCATGCCGATGCCCAGGTCGAAACCGTCCATCACCACATACATCATCACGCCAAAGAAGATGATGACGGCCCAGATCAAAGAGAGGTCGATGCCCATGATGATCAGCTCCTGCTATCGGCCAGGCGGTTGGTAGAAGTGGCCGCGCCAGGGACATCGCCTGGATCGTCCACCGCGGAGAGCGGTCGCGCCGGCGTGCCTTCCACGGCGTGTCCGCCGCCGGGTTCCGGATCGCCCTCATGCTCGACCGGGCCCTTGCGCACGAGCCGCATCATGTAGGCGATGCCCACGCCGAAGACGAAGAAATAAGCCACCACGAACAGCGCGAGCGACAACGCCAGTTCCGGCACGCCGTGCGGCGAGACCGCGTCGGCGGTGCGCATCACGCCGTAGACGATCCACGGCTGGCGCCCGATCTCGGTGGTGAACCAGCCGGCCAGGAGCGCGATCAACCCGGCCGGGCCCATCCATAGCGCCATGCGCAGGAACGCGCGCGTCTGGAACAGCTTGCCGCCCCGGCGCAGCAGCAGGCTCCAGAGGCCGAGCAGGATCATCAGCATGCCCAGCCCCACCATCACGCGGAAGCTCCAGAAGATGATGGTGGAGTTAGGCCGGTCTTGCGGCGCGAATTCTTTCAGGCCCTGGATCTGGCCGTCCAGGCTATGGGTGAGGATAAGGCTGCCCAGGCGCGGGATTTCCACCGCGAAGCGGGTTTCCTCGCGTGCCATGTCGGGCCAGCCGAACACGATCAGCGGCAGCGGCTCGTTGCCGTGGTTTTCCCAGTGGCCTTCGAGCGCGGCGATCTTGGCCGGCTGGTGCTTGAGCGTGTTGATGCCGTGCATGTCGCCAATGACGGCCTGGATTGGCGCCACGATCAGCAGCATCCACATGGCCATCGACAGCATCTTGCGGATGGCCGGGTTATCGCGCCGGCGCAGCAGGTGCCAGGCGGCGGAGGCGCCCACGAACAGCGCGGTGGCGAGGAAGGCCGCCACGCTCATATGCAAGAGGCGGTACGGGAACGACGGGTTGAAGATCACCGCCAGCCAGTCCACCGGCACCACGCGGCCATCGACGATCTCGTAGCCCTGCGGGGTCTGCATCCAGCTATTGGAGGCCAGGATCCACGTCGCCGAGATCAGGGTGCCGAGCGCCACCATCAGCGTGGCGAAGAAATGCAGGCCGGGGCCGACCCGGCTCCAGCCGAACAGCATCACGCCCAGGAAGCCGGCCTCCAGGAAGAACGCGGTCAGCACCTCGTAGGCCAGCAAGGGGCCGGTCACGCTGCCGGCGAAGTCCGAGAAGAAACTCCAGTTGGTGCCGAACTGGTACGCCATCACCAGCCCAGACACCACGCCCATGCCGAAGTTGACGGCAAAGATCTTGGACCAGAAGTGATAGAGGTCGCGGTAGACCGTGTCTTGCGTGCGCAGCCAGCAGCCTTCCAGCACGGCGAGGTAGCTCGCCATGCCGATGGTGATGGCGGGGAAGATGATATGGAAGGAAATCGTGAAGCCGAACTGGATCCGTGCCAGGTCGAGCGCGCTCAAGCCAAACATGTCGTGATCTCCGTGGGACATTGGGAACGGGCTTGGCCGGCCAGTTCGGGTGCGGTCCATTCACGTTGCGTTTCAGGCGCAAGCGTATATAGAGTAGACCACAGGCCGAGCGCATAGAGGTGCTCTTTTTCGTGGGCCGACTGGCGTGGCGCGAGGCCGGGGGATGTTGCTGGCAAAAGGAAACCCGCCGAGGCGGCCGGGTTTGATGCAGGGGTGTCCATGGATGGGGCAGCAGTGAAGCTGGGAGATTGGCGGCATGCCATGGACAACATGCTACCGGTAGCTTGCGGCGGATAACAGAAGCAACGGCTTAGAAAAAGACCGTATCAGATTTGGGGGGGTGTCCTGTTCGGAAGACGGCTCAGCGGCCGAGCCGTCGCCTTGCAGCCAGATGGCCCTTACGGAACTCGCTGACGAGGTCCCCATCCGATGATCGAGCATGGCGACTCGCGTTTCCGTGATCCTGTCGACTTCCGATGAACGGCTTTACTGGGCGTACTCAACGACCAGCAATGCCGTGGCCATGGTTTTTCCAGGGTTCGAAATGGCATGCTGAACATCCGCCGGATAGCGCGCGGACTCGCCGTGCCGGACTTTCTTCTCACTGGGGCCGGATTGAACGGTGACGCAGCCGCTCATGACGGACAGATGTTCTTTCGAGCCACTCTCATGCGGCTCGGATGCGAGTACGCCGCCAGGATGGATCGACAGCTCATACCATTCCACCCGGCTTGCAAGGTCCACCGGGCCGAGAATTTTCAACTCGCATTTGCCATCCGGGCTTCTGATCACCGGGATCGAGTGAGCGGGAATGACCGTCACGGTTGGCGTCGGCTTGTCGGCCTGCTCGCCGGAAAGGAACTCGGCCAGGCCGATGCCCAAAGCGTTCGCCAAGCGCCACAAGACCGCCACCGTGGGATTGGCAAGATTCCGCTCAACCTGCGAAAGCATCGATTTGGATACGCCAGCACGCCTGGAAAGCTCGTCGAGAGAGAGCTTGCGTGCCTGGCGAAGCAATTGCAGCCTGGCGCCAATGACGGGGGGGCCTTCTGCGAACGCCTCCGACGGGGGGACTTGTGTCATGAAATGAAGTCCTGTAAAGTGAACAAAACGTTCGATATACAGAACATGTTCGGTTTATCGATCATCATCAGTTTACAGGAGCACCGCTGTGCCGACAACAGACGCATTCTACGCAGCCATCCGCCAGGAGCTCGAGTCCATTGAACAAGCCGGTCTGTTCAAGACCGAGCGTGTCATCGCTTCTCCGCAGGGCAGCCTTATCAGGACTACCGATGGGAAGGAAGTCATCAACCTGTGCGCTAACAACTACCTGGGCCTCTCGTCCCATCCGGAGGTCGTGGAGGCTGCGCATCGCGCGCTCGGCGAGCGTGGTTTTGGCTTGAGCTCCGTTCGGTTTATTTGCGGTACGCAAGACCTGCACAAGTCGCTCGAGGCGCGTCTCGCGAGCTTTCTCGGCACCGAAGACACGATCCTCTACGGCTCGGCCTTCGATGCAAACGGGGGCCTGTTCGAGACGCTCCTTGGTTCGGACGACGCTGTCATCAGCGACGAACTGAACCACGCATCCATCATCGATGGCATCCGGCTGTGTAAAGCCAAGCGTTTCCGCTACAAGAACAATGATCTTGAGGATCTTCGCGAGCAGTTGAAGGCGGCCGATGCCGCAGGCGCGCGTTTCAAGCTCGTCTTTACCGATGGCGTATTCTCGATGGATGGCACGATTGCCCGGCTTGACGAGATCCGCGAGATCTGCGACGAGTTCGGGGCGCTCCTCGGGATCGACGAGTGCCATGCCACCGGCTTCCTTGGGCAGCGTGGCCGCGGCTCTCACGAACACCGTGGGATCTTCGGAAAGGTCGACATCATCACCGGAACGCTTGGCAAAGCGCTAGGCGGCGCCTCGGGCGGCTTTACGAGCGGGCGAAAGGAAGTCGTGGCATTGCTGCGCCAGCGCTCCCGGCCTTACCTTTTCTCGAACACGGTGGCGCCGTGCATCGTGGGCGCGACACTCAAGGTGCTCGACCTGCTCGAAGCCGATACCACGTTGCGGGACAAGCTCGAGCGCAATGCGCGCTACTTCCGCGGCAAGCTCGGCACGCTGGGTTTCGACGTGAAGCCCGGCGACCACCCCATCATTCCCGTCATGGTGTACGACGCGGAAAAGGCGCAGCGACTGTCCCGGCGTCTGCTGGAGCTGGGCGTCTATGTCATCGGTTTCTTCTATCCCGTGGTCCCCAGGGGGCAGGCACGCATCCGCGTGCAGATCAGCGCTTTGCACGACAGCGCCGAGCTGGACCAGGCGTTGGAGGCGTTCGAGATCGCTGGCAAGGAACTGGGGATCATTCAATGACAAAGCCAGCCAGGGTACTGATCATTGGCGCCAACGGCCAATTGGGAACGGAGTTGGCGTCGGCGCTGGCCGATCGCTATGGCAAGCAGAATGTCGTCACGAGCGACATGGTGCCGCACGGCCGCCATCTGCACCTCACGCATGAAATGCTCGACGTAACCGATCGGGCGCACCTTCGCGATGTCATCGAGCGGCATGGGATCACCCAGATCTATCACTTGGCGGCCGCTTTGTCGGCAACCGGTGAGAAGTCGCCCACATGGGCGTGGCAACTCAACATGAACGGCCTGCTGAACGTGCTGGAGGCTGCGCGTCATCAGAAGCTCGACAAGGTATTCTGGCCCAGTTCGATCGCGGCATTCGGCCCGACAACGCCGCCGGACGGCACGCCCCAAAGCACCATCATGGAGCCAAAGACCGTCTACGGCATCTCCAAGCTGGCGGGCGAAGGATGGTGCCGTTGGTACTTTGAGAACCATGGCGTGGATGTCCGGAGTCTGCGGTATCCGGGATTGATTTCCTACAAGACGCCTCCAGGCGGCGGAACCACGGACTACGCAATTGATATCTTCCATTCGGCGCTCAGGGCGCAACCCTATGCCTGCTTCCTGGAGAAAGATGAAGCCTTGCCAATGATGTACATGCCGGACGCCGTTCGCGCGACCATGGAGCTGATGGAGGCGCCTCGCGCCAGCATCTCCGAGCGGGGAAGTTACAACCTTGCGGGCTTGAGCTTCACGCCTGGCGAAATCGCGAACGAGATCCGGCGGCATTGCCCGGGGTTCGATGTCAGGTACGAGCCTGATTTCCGTCAGGAAATTGCCGCTGGATGGCCTGACTCCATCGACGACTCGGTAGCCAGGCGGGATTGGAACTGGAGACCTGAATTCGGCCTCAAGGAGATGGTGGCCGACATGCTGAAAAACCTGGCAACGCTGAACCAGGGTAGCGCCTTGGAATGCGTGAGCTGAGACCGGGTTGGCGCAGCAGGCAAAGCCAGGAACCCGGCCGCCGGCCCGCCTCGCAGCATGACAGCAGGCCGCGCGAAGGTCGTTGCACGGTAGCGCGGGAAACGCATGGACAGGGTCGAGCCCCTGTGATAGAAGATCGCCTCGATTTCGGACGCTGGGATGCGTTGTCGGGGAATGAGGGCGATCTGGACGATGCGCGATACCGCGCGAGCGATAGACGAGGCGCGAAGCGCCGGCCGCATCGATCCAAATAACGATTACCAGAGGAGACAACTCATGACCACAGCTGCAAATCCAGCAATCCGACTTTCCGGCCGCCAGGGCCGGGTTCGACATCGGAGGGTTCATGCTGGCGCACTATCGGCGCGAAGCCGGGCAACCCGTATCCGAAAGGGCATTGCGCCCCCGAACCAATTCACGGGTGAGAGCCGTGCGGGTGCTGACAAGCGTTCGCGGGTCTGAGTGGAGATCAATATGACTGACGTAAGGAAACTGCTCAACGAAGAGCGGGTCCGCGAGGAGAAGGATCTCCATCGCGGGCTCAAGGACCGGCACATCCAGATGATCGCCATCGGCGGCGCCATCGGTGTCGGATTGTTTCTGGGTGCGGGGCGCGCGATCGCCATCGCCGGCCCGGGGCTGATGCTGAGTTATGCCATCGGCGGCGTGGCGATCTTCTTCATCATGCGGGCGCTGGGCGAGTTGCTGCTGTACCGCCCGGTGAGCGGATCCTTTGCAACCTACGCCGAGGAGTTTGTAGGCCCCTTTGCCGGCTTCGCCACCGGCTGGTCGTACTGGTTCATGTGGGTGGTCACCGGGATGGCCGAGATCACCGCGGTCGCAGTCTACGTGCACTACTGGTTCCCGGACGTGCCGCAGTGGATACCGGCGCTGGCCACCCTGGCGGTGCTGTACCTGGTGAATTGCGTCGCAGTCGCGGTATTCGGCGAGCTGGAATTCTGGTTCGCGCTGATCAAGGTGGTGACCATCGTCGCCATGATCGTGATCGGGTTGGCGATCATCTTCTTCGGCGTGACACCGCTCGGCCCGACCGCCAGCTTCTCGAACCTGTGGACGCATGGCGGCTTCATGCCGTTCGGGACGCTCGGCGTGGTGCTGACCTTGCAGATCGTCATGTTCGCCTATCAGGGCGTGGAACTGATCGGTGTCACCGCGGGGGAAGCGCAGAATCCCGAGAAAGTGTTGCCGCATGCGACCAACGGCGTCGTCTGGCGCATCCTGATCTTCTACGTTGGCGCGCTGATCATCATGATGGCGCTGGTGCCCTGGAATGAACTGAAGCCCGGCGTCAGCCCGTTCGTCTACGTGTTCGAGAGGATCGGCGTCCCGGGGGCGGCCGCGATCGTCAATCTGGTCGTCATCACGGCGGCAGCCTCATCGTGCAACAGCGGCATCTTCAGCACCGGGCGCATGCTGTACACGCTGGCGCAGTTTGGCCAGGCGCCGCGCGCCTTCGGCAGGGTCAGCAGCAAGCATGTGCCCTCCATCGCCATCACGTTCTCTGCCGCGCTGATGGGCATCGGCGTGCTGCTCAACTACATCGTGCCGGAGCAGGTCTTCGTCTGGGTCACCAGCATTTCGCTGGTCGGTTCGCTGTGGACCTGGTCGATCATCATGATTGCCCACCTCGGCTATCGCAAGGCAATCGCCGCCGGCCGGGTCAAGGCGGTGGCGTTTCGCATGCCTGGCGCGCCTTATGCCAACTGGCTGGTGGTCGCTTTCATGATCGCGGTTGCGGTGCTGCTGTCGCTCGATCCGGGTACCCGGGTGGCGCTCTACGTGGCACCCGTGTGGTTCGCGCTGCTCGGCATCGGCTATCGCTTCACCAAATCGCGTGCGCTGCTTGAGGGGCATGTCCAGAAGTCTGCTTGATCACAGTCCCGCGCGCCGCCGGTGTTCCCACGCGGCGGGGCGCGCCGCTGCCGCGGCATCACGGAACCCCGGAATGGCGCGGGTCGATCGGCTTGGGCAGCGGCACGGCTTTATCCGTGGATCAACTTCGGATCCTGGGCAAACACGGTCTGTTTCTGCTCGCCAAGCCGCTCGATGCCCAGGGTGATGACGTCGTCCGGCTTCAGGAACTGGGGCCGCGGCGTCTTGCCCATGCCCACGCCGGGTGGTGTGCCGGTGGTGATCAGGTCACCCGGCTACAGTGTCATGAAACGGCTTAGGTAACTGACCAGCTGGGCCACCGTGAAGATCATGGTGCGGGTGTTGCCGGCCTGCTGGCGCTCACCGTTCACGTCGAGCCACATCGAGAGGTCTTGCGGGTCACCGACCTCGTCGGCGCTCACGAGCCACGGGCCGATGGGACCGAAGGTGTCGCATCCCTTGCCCTTGCCCCAGGTGCCGCCGCGCTCGAGCTGGTACTCGCGCTCCGACACATCGTCGATGGTGCAGTAGCCCGCTACGTGCCTCAGGGCATCGGCCTCGCTGACATAGCGGGCGCGGGTGCCGATCACCACCCCGAGTTCCACCTCCCAGTCGCTCTTGACCGAGCCCTGCGGCAACACGATCGGGTGATTGCATAGCCTCCGCGCGCTCCATCTTGGTACCGTTCATTCAACTTGTCGAGTTGCCGGTACCCTCCGCTGCTCCTGGCGAGTCGCTCGTTGGTATAGCGTACGCGGTAGAACGTGATGTACGGGCGCTCACCGCGCCGGGATTGCCGTGGACGAGCGCATGTGGCGCCTTGTTTCGTTCATAGGGCTGTACGTGGACCTGCGGCACCCATGCCCGATACCCCCATGGGCGGCCATCGGGGGTGTGAGCTCAGTGCTCGACGGACCAAACGCTTTAGTCTGGGGCGATGGGCGACATCCACATATTGACGATTGGAATGCCAACGGTAACATTTGGTATACTTACATGGTGGTACGATCTCTCGAACGCATGAGCCGTGCCGGGCGCCTTGTCTGGTTCGTGCAGTATGAGATCCCTGCAGTTTTCGCTGACCAATATTCTCTATGACGCTACAACCAAAACAGAGCATGGCCGCCGAGATCAAGGCTGCCATTGAGGCCGAGATCGAGAGTGGTACGCTACCGCCGGGGGCGCTGCTGGACGAGCGCACGCTGGCTGAGCGCTTTGGCGTATCCCGTACGCCGGTGCGCGAGGCCTTGCAGCAGCTTGCGGCGCAGAATCTCGTGCGCATCGCGCCCCGTGTCGGCGTCTTCGTGTCGCGGCTGTCCATCACGCAGCTACGTGAAACGCTGGAACTGCTCGGCGAGCTCGAGGCCGTCGCTGCCAAGCTCGCGGCGCGGCGGATGGATGACGAGCAGCGCGCGTCTCTCGAGGCGAGCATGGCGCAGTGCGTCGAGGCGTCCAACGAAAACAATGGGAAGCAATTTGCCGAGGCCAATGCTACATTCCATGACCTGATCTATGCCGGTAGCCACAACGAATACCTTGCCCAGCAGATTCACAGTATCAGGCGCCTGATGCAGCGTTATCGGCCAAAGATCTTCTTGACGCCGGCGCAACGGCAGAAAGCCTTGCAAGACCATCGGAAACTGGCTGACGCGATTCTCCATGGCGATGAGGTGGCTGCGCATGACGCCATGCTCCAGCATGCGCCGGTGGGGACCACCGGATTTTCCGAGTTTCTCTCGACACTGCCTGCGAGTTACCTCGAAGGCGAGTCGGGGCTGGGTAGTTCACCTCCCGCTGCAGCAACCGGTGCCAAGCGGTCAAGGGGCGGCGTTACGGGGGAGGAGGGCGACGCCAAGCCGCGAGCCAGGGGCGGCCTGAGCCGCGCCTCTGCCGGTTGATTCGCTGATTCCGGGCAGCGGCGCCGCCCGGGCGCCGCTGCCGCACTCAGAACTTATGCCGCATGCCGACGGCAACCCCGATCTGATTGTGCTCATTGGCGGCGATCTGATAGGCAGCAATGGCACCGTTGAGGTTCTCGAAGTTCAGCGCGGCGTTTTTCGTGTATGCGGTGCTCAGGTAAACGTCCGTGCGCTTGGACAGCGAATAGTCCGCGACGAGCGTGAGTTGCCACGGATTGCTCGGATTGGTGCTGCCGGTCGCAGTGCGCAAGGCACGCAGGTTGTCGTAGTAGACCACCCCTGTCAATGCCAGCGCCTGAGTTGCCTGGTAGTTCAAGCCCAGCCAAAAGATGTCGTCGCGCGCGACCGTCCCGGAAGCCGGCGCGTCGTTCTTCCCATAGCGGTAGGCGGCCTGGGCGAGCAAACTCGGTGTGATCTGGTAACGCACGCCGAGCGCCGCCTTCTGGGCCCGCGTGTAGTTGCCGCCGGTCGCAGGACCATTCACATTGTCGTACGCGATGGCGATGCCGCCTGATCCGAACGAATAATCAACGCCCGCGCCATAGCCGGCCGAGCCTTGCGTCGAACCGGGTTGCTCGCCGAAGCTCCAGTGCGCTTCTGTCGTCAGGGGGCCGAAACTGCCGTGGTACTTCACCATATTGTTTTCCCGCAGCGACGCGCCGGCAATCTGCGTCACGGGTTCATACAGCGTGGCATATGCGGTGGGCGAGTAGTTCGCCATGATCAGGAAGAGCGACGTGTATTGTCGCCCGAGCGTTAGCTGATGGTTGCCGGATGCAAGCCCCACCCATGCCTGGCGCCCGAACAACAACCCGCCCTGCCCGGATGTGCCGGTGTCGATGTTGAAGCCACTTTCCAGGGCAAAGATCGCCTTGTTCCCTCCGCCGAGATCTTCGGTGCCGCGCATGCCCCAGCGGCTCGGCGACAATCCACCGGAATTCAGCGCGACCTTGGATTGTCCGTTAGGACCGCTCCCCAGGTTGTGGTTGCTGTACTCGATATTGGCATCGACCACCCCATACAGGGTGACCGATGACTGGGCAAACGCCGCGATGCTTGCGATGGCGCATCCAACGCCGACGATACATTTCTTCATGAACAATCTCCTCCGTGTTGATCCACGTTGCGCTTAGGTCGGTTTCCGTATTGGCCTTCCGGATTCCATAATCGCATAGTGGTATGTATATATATGTTAGTGGTATACGTTAATGTTGCTTGGTGAATACACGATGCCGGGCTCATAAGCGCAATGCCAGGCAGAGGCGGTAGGCGCAGCAGTTGGGCCATCGGCACCAAGCCCACGGCCTGCCCGCTTGTTTTCAGGTGCGCACTTGTAGATCGGCAAAGCGCCCGTTATCTCGAGCCAGGCGTTCAAGCAGGGGGGCGGGCTGCCACCAGAAGCCATGCTGTTCGTGGAAGCGCTTGATGTCCGCATAGACCTTGGCAAGCCCGATGCGGTCGGCGTAGTACATCGGCCCGCCGTGGCGAGCCGGGAATCCATAGCCGGTGACGTAGACGATGTCGATATCGCTTGGGCGCAGCGCGATGCCTTGCTCGAGGAGTCTCGCGCCCTCGTTGATCATGCCGTAGAGGCAGCGTTTGATGATCTCCTCCTCGGAAATTGATTGGCGCGCGATCCCGAGCCGGGCCGACTCGCGAACGATGAAGTCTTCGACCGCCGGATCCCGCAGCGGCGTGCGGTTGCCTGTCTCATACCGGTACCAGCCGGCTCCACTCTTTTGCCCTAGCCGTCCCATCTCTGTCAGCTTCATGATCAGGTCGTTCCAGCGCCGATCGTCAGGCCGTGTCGCCATCTGCGCCTTGCGGGTCTGGTAGCCAACATCGTTGCCAGCCATGTCGTGAACGGCGAAGATGCCCATGGCATAGCCAAAGCGCGTCAACGCCTGGTCCACCTGGTGGGGTAATGCGCCTTCTTCGAGCAGGAAGTGGGCTTCGCGCGTGTAATTGCGGAACAGCGCATTGCCGATAAAACCGGGATAGATCCGCGCGAGAACGGAGATCTTGCCCATGCGCCGGCCGAGATCCATCAGCGTGGCGACGACGTCCGGCGCGGTTTGCCGCGCGCGCACGACTTCCAGCAGGCGCATGACGTGCGCCGGGCTGAAGAAATGGGCACCTACCACATCCTGAGGCCTTTGCGTGACTGCTGCGATAGCGTCGACGTCCAGCCCGGAGGTGTTGGTGGCGAGGATTGCCCCCGGCCTGGCGATGGTATCGAGCTGGTGGAATATCTGCTGTTTGAGCGCCAGATCCTCGAAGACGGCCTCGATCACGAGGTCTGCGTGCCTTGCATGTGCCATATCGACCGAGCCGCGGATCAGGGCAATGCGCCGTTCCATTTCAGCCTGTTCCAGCCGTCCGCGCGACACGCTGCCGGCATAGTTGTCGCGCACCCGGCGCAGGCCGCCATCCAGGGCTTCCTGGCCGCTGTCGATCAGGGTCACCGGTATGCCGATATTGGCGAGCGCCATGGCGATGCCGCCGCCCATGGTTCCTGCGCCGATCACGGCCACATTGCCGATCGGGCGCAGCGGCAGGCTGGCCGGGATGTCGGGAATCTTTGCCGCCTCGGCCTCGGCGAAGCGGATATGGGCCGCCGCGGCATCACGCTGCGCCTGTGCGTCGGGCTGTGTGCGGGCGTCGTTGTCGGCAGACGTAGTCGTCATGGTCATTCTCAGTCCAGTTGGGTTCCGGGGGCGACGAGCGGCTTGGCTCGCCCTTCGACGAATTCGCGCAGGCGCTCGGCGGTTTCCGGGGCGCGCGCCACGTTGGAGTTCAGGTACTCCATGAACAGGCCGTCGTCGTGTGACAGGTCGTTGATGCGCGGCAACAGGTTGGTGATCCGCCAGTTGGTGTCAGGCGTGTTTCGCGCGATCTTTGCCGCCAGCTCACGCGCCTTATCGAGTGCATCGCCGGTCGGCACGACGTAGCGCACGATATGCTCGCGCTCCCCTTCGGTTGCCGTAAGCAGCCGGCCGGTCAGCATCATGTCGGCCATGACGGTGTAGCCGACCACCCGCTGCACGCGGACCGTGCCGCCTCCGCCGACGAAGATGCCGCGCTGGCCTTCGGGCAGACCGAAGAACGCCGATTCGTCCGCCACGCGGATGTGCGCCGCGGTGGCCAGTTCGAGGCCGCCGCCCACCACGGCGCCATGCAGCGCAGCAACGAACGGGATGGGGCCGCGGGCGATGATGTCGAACACCTCGTGCCATGAATGGCGCCGGCGTTTGCGCGGGCGCGGGGCCTCGCCGGCCGCACGCGCCAGCGCTTCCTTCAGGTCCAGGCCTGCGCAGAAGTTGCTGCCATGCCCGAACAGCACGCCGACGTCGGCTTCCTCGCCAGCGCGTATCACGGCATCGCGCAGGGCGCACACCACGTCTTCATTGATGGCGTTGCGCTTGTCGGGGCGGTTCAGGCCGATCAGTGCGACCGGGCCATCGAGTTCGTAAGTAACGAGTTCGTCGCTCATATTTGCAATTCCATTGCGTAGGGAAATCGGGGTTTTCGTGGGTTCTGCAGGACTAGAGATCCAGCACAAGCTTGCTGCCCTTTGCGCCTGAACAGCAGATCATCATGCGTTGATTCGACGCCTTTTCCGCTTCGCTGAGCACCAGGTCGCGGTGGTCCGGCAACCCTGCGAGCACGCGTACCTCGCAGGTGCCGCAAATGCCTTCCTGGCACGAGTAGGGCGGCTCGATGCCGGCATTGAGCAGACAGTCGAGAATGGTCTGTCCGCTGGCTACCTCGATGCTGCGGCCACTGCGCACCAGTTCGACGGTGAAGCCGCCTGCGGTGGCGGCACTCTCGCGTGCAGCGAAGTATTCCCTGTGCACTCGCTCGGGCGGCAGGCCAGCGGTGGCTTGCTCGAAGGCGTCCAGCATGGGCAGCGGGCCGCAGCAGTAGACATGGGCGCCGGCCGGCAGCGCGTTGGTGATGGCGGGGATGTCGAGCATGCTGGCACCGGGCTCGCGGTCGAAGCTGAGTTGGAGCGTGGCCCCGGCATCGTCCCGCAGTGCCTGCAGGGTCTCGACGAAGGCGGCATTCTTGCGTGTGCGTGCCGCGTAGAAGAGCTGCCACGGCCGGCCCAGCGCCTGCAGGCGGCGGATCATGCCGAGGACCGGCGTGATGCCGATGCCGCCGGCAATGAAGACGCTCGACGCGGCCGCTTCATCGAGCGGGAAGTTATTGCGCGGTGCACTGACGGTCAGGGTGTCGCCCGGGCGTAGCACTTCGTGCAGATAGCGCGAGCCGCCGCGGCTCTGCGGGTCCTTGTTGACGCCGATCAGGTAGCGGTGCCGTTCTTGCGGCGAGTTGAACAGGGAATAGTTGCGGATCAAGCCGTTGGGCAGATGCACGTCGATGTGCGCCCCGGCTTCGAACGGAGGTAGCTCCTTGTGCGGGGCTACCGGCCAGAGTTCGTAGCTAAGGATGCCTTCCGCTTCCCAGGTAATGGATTTGACCCTGACTTGCAGTGTCTCGGTAATGCTCATGGGTGTCTCCCGGGGTGGGCCTGTGTGGGTTCGTGGCGGATGGCCCTGGCTAGATCTCGACCACGTCAATGTCCTTGAGCTTCACGCCCGTGGCTGCCTCGTAGGCGCGCTTGACCTCGTCTGGCTGGCCGGCGTGAAAAATGAAGTGGAACAACAGCTTGTTCCACTTCGGATGGCTGGCGTACTGCTCCAGCGCCAGGCCCTCCAGGAAGAAGGCGCGCGAGTCGCAGGGCAGCATCACGCGATGGTTGGCCTGCGGATCGCGGATCAGCCCCTTGGGATCCCGGCCCTGCGCCACGGCGTCGATATCGTCGAGCAGGCGGCGGCGGATCATGGCGATGCCGCGGTCGCTGGCCCCGAGGTTCTCCTGGCTGCGGTCGGTGACACGGCCCTGGCCGACCCAGGCGATGATGTCCTGGTTGATGACATGGCTTGAGATCCATCGGCCGGTGCGCGCGTCGCGGATCGGACTGGTCCACGAAGGGATCACGGCTTGCTCGTAGGGCTCGGCCTCGCGCGGCACGCGGATGAAGGACCAGGTCACACTCAGCGTGTTCTCGTCGTCGACGGGAACACGCCATTCGATGTGGTCGCCAAGAAAGAACCCGTTGGGCCACAGGCAGACGCGGCCGATGGTCCAAAGCGGGTGGTGCTCGTCCGTGTCTTCGCTGATGCGTTTGTAGAGAAAGCCGTGCTCGAATTCCTCGAAATCGAGCCGCTGGTGCCGTGGCGCGTAGCCTGCGGAATCGCCGCGCAGCCGCCGTCCCCAGTTGGCGTGCATCCACTCGAAGTGCACGGGATCGATGGAGTTTTCCTGTGCTTGCAGCCAGTTGCAGGGCACCTCGGCAAAAACCACCTGTACGAAGCCGTTGCGCCAGCTGAACGGCTCCCAGTCCGGTAGCAGGGGCGCTGGCTGTGGGCCCATATATGCCCATAGCATGCCAGCCTTGGCCTGGACCTGGTAGGCCTTGAGGCGCACGCGCGCTTTCAGCCTGCAATGCGGGTCGACCATCTGCTCGAAGGGCTGATCTACGCAGCGGCCCTGCTGGTCGTATTGCCAGCCGTGGTAGTTACAGCGCAGTCCGCATTGCTCGACGTAGCCGTAGGCCAGGTCGGCGCGGCGGTGCGCGCAATGCCGGTCAACCAGACCGTAGGTGCCGCTCAGGTCCTTGTAGAGCACCAGGTCCTCACCCATCAGGCGCACCGGTTTGATGGGGTTGCGATCCAGCTCGTCGATGCCGGCGATCGGGTGCCAGTGTCGCCTCAACACTTCGCCCATTGGCGTGTCTGGCCCCACTTGGGTCAGCTGACGATTCTTTTCCTCGCTAAGCATTGGCGTATTCCTGCAAATAAACCAGCTATTCCGGCTTGAAGCCGGAGGCCTTGATGATGGGTTCCCAGGTCGCGAGCTCCGCGCGCTGCCGGCGGGCCATGTCCTGTGCGTCGAGAAAGTCCGGCACTACCGCCAGGCGCTTCATCAGGAACTCGGTGGTTTGCGGCATGGACAGAATCTTGCGCAACGCCTGCTGCATCCGTTCCAGCTCGGTGCCCGGGGTTCCGGCGGGCGCCCACATGGCGGTCCAGCCGTCGCCGGAAGTCACGTTGATGCCTTGCTCGACCATGGTCGGGATATCCGGAGCCAGAGGCGAGCGCTTCGCGCTGAAAATTCCGATCATCCGCACCTTGCCGGCGCGGTGGTACTTGAGCATGTCGTCGAGCAACGTCACGGCCGCGGGCACGTGGCCGCCGACCAGGTCGTTGATCAGCGGCGGCGTGCCCTTGTAGGGCGCCACCGACAGCGCGATGCCGGCCGCCCTGGCGAACTGCATCCCGAGGAAGTGGTTCATGCCACCCAGTCCCGGCGTGCCAAAGACGGCGTTCTCGGGATGCTTCCTGACCCACTGTACGAATTCGCGCGCATTGCTGATGCCTGTATCCGTCCGTACCGCCATCCCCAATGGATAGGAGACCAGGCCGGCCACTGGCGCAAAGTCGCGCCAGAGGTTCCACTTGAGTTGCGGCCCGAAGACCAGTGTCTGGAAGGTCGGCGTTGCATTGGGGGCAATCATGTAGGTGAGGCCATCCGGCTTCGCCGCCATCAGCGCGTCCGCGGCGAGACGGCCGCCGACGCCGACATGGCTTTCGATGATGACCGGCTGCTCCAGGACCTGCGGCAGCCAGTCGGCGAAGTAACGGGCGATCGCGTCGGTGCCGCCACCCGGCGGAAGCCCCAGCAGGATGCGGATCACGGGCTTTCCCTGCATGCCGGCGTACGTCGCGGCAGGCGCGGCGAGGCCCGCGCACGCCGCCAGCAGCAGCCGGCGTCGGCGGTAGCTTGTCATGCTTGTCTCCGTATTTTTCTTGTAACGGGGCGGATGGCTCAGGGCGTTAGCGTCAGCGTGCGCCAGTCGCTGCCTGCCGGCAGCACGCCACCGACGGAGGTCGCCTTGGCGTAGTCGAGATCGGGGTTGTCAGCCAGCGTCGGCGTCTTGCCCGCCGTGAACTCGCGCACGGACTTGAGCAGAGCCTGCCGCACGCGCAGCACCGCACCATCGGCCGAGCAGAGCTGTTCGGTGGTGCGATCCACGATGGGCCCCTGGCCGATAAACATGGCAAAGTCTTCGGTGCCCAGGTGCTGCGGGAAACCGGTGGCATGGCCGCGTTTCATCAGGTCACGGTTCTGGCCCCAATTGTTCTCCGGCCCGCCCGGCGGGAGCGGCGGGAAGCCCCACACGTCGGGGGTGGCCGACATCACCGTCATACCCAATGGCCGGTGTGGGTTGAAATGCACGAACCACGCGCGGTGCGTGACGTCGTCCACCGGCGTCGAGAAGAACACCGTGCCAGGACCCTTGGCATCGGGGGCGCAGATGATGCCGTACCACGGCATGACGAAGTTGTTGACGCGGGCATACACCTTGTCGTCAGGCAGGGCACGAACGGCTGCGTAACGGTAGCCGTAAGGCATGTCCTCGAACTCCAGCCGCGGCGCTAGCGCCTGCGTCATGTGCAGGCGTTCGTTACCCGCGCCGGCGGTAATCTGCGTGGTGGATTCGTGCAGTACGCCGACGTGCGAAGAATCCATCGAGGCTTCCACGCCCTGCACCCAGTTGGTGGGCACTTCCTGGCTGGTGACCGAGCGCTGGTCTTCCGGCAGGCGGGTGAACGGCAGGTCGGGAAATCTGGGCGGGTGCTCGCCTTTGCCCAGCCAGACCCAGACAATGCCGCCGCGTTCTTCCACGCGATAGCGGTTGACGCGCACATGCTTGCAGAACTGCGACTGATCGCCCATGTGGTTCGGCGCTTCGATGACATCGCCGCTGGTATTGAGCTTCCAGCCGTGAAAGATGCAACGCAGGCCGTTGTCTTCGTTGCGGCCCATCAGCAGGGAAGCCTTGCGATGCGGGCACTGCTCGTCGAGCATGCCAACGTGGCCATCGGTGGCGCGAAACGCCACGTAGTTGGTGCCCAGCAGCCGCACGCGCACCGGTGCGCCGTCCGCCACCAGCTTGGCCGAGGGTACAGCCGGGATCCAGTAGTGCTGGCGAATCATCTCGCCCATCGGCGCGCCGTTTTCCACGCGGGTGAGCAGTTCGTTGTCTTCGTGGGTCATGGCCATGATCAGCACGCCTCGTCTTTGCGGAAAGCGCGCGAATAGACGCGGGTGCAATTGCACTCGAAGATGTTCCTGCGCTGTTGCTCGCTGAGCCAGTCAATGCTCTCGATCACCGGCTTCATGTCGTCGTAGTCGCGCCCGGAAACCGGGTCGCGCGCGCTGCCGGTGCCCGGTTTCTCGGTGCCAAACAGCACATTGTCGGTGCCGGCCACCTTGAGCAGCAGCTCAATGGCTTCCTTGGAATAGTTGCAGGTGTCGAAATACAAGCGCTTGAGCTGTTCGTCGAAGCTCACCGTTTCGCCCTTGCGGACCGACCATGAGCGAAAACGTCCCATCTGGTAGGGAATCGCGCCGCCGCCATGTGCCACGACGATCTTCAGGCCCGGGTATGTGTCGAAGACCTTGGAGCCCAGCAGCGAGACGATGGCAATGCTCTCTTCGTTGATGAACTTCAGGGTATAGGACTCGCGCGCGCTGCAGCTGCCGGCCGAGTGGATCAGGCCCGGTACGTCGAGCTGGGTCATGGCATCGTAGAGCGGATACCAGAACGGATCGCCCAGGCCGGGGGGCGTGGGGCCTTCGCCTTCGGTCGGATCGGGGTTGATCAGGCAGCCGACAAAACCGAGTTCCTTGACGCAGCGCTCCAGCTCGGGTACCGCGCGCAGCGCGGGCGATTCATTCATGTATTGAGGCAATCCCGCGACACCGCGGAAACGGTCCGGGAACAGCGCCACGAAGCGTGCGATCAGGTCGTTGCAATGGCGCGACCACAACTCGGTCACGCGGCCGGGCTTGACCGAGTGCATCTGCAGGTAGGGACGCGGCGAGATGAACTGCACGTCGGTGCCGACCTTGTCCATGCTCTGAACTAGTTCTTCGGCCACCTTGCGCACGGAAGCATCCGGAACCTTCGGCGTGGTTGACGGGTTGGCACGGCCTCCTACCAGCTCCGCCATGTAGCGGAAGCTTTCTGGAGGCATGACGATATGCGCGTGGGAATCGATGATCATGAGGTTCAGCCTTTGGTTTCGCTGGCCACAACGGCCATGCATTCAAGTTGTAGCAACATGCCGTGCTGGAGGTCGTGTACGACGATGTGCCGCGCGGGACGGTCGAGGGGGTCCGGGAAGTGGTGCAGCCATTCACCGTTGACGGCCTCGCGCACGCTGTTGTCCTTCACGTAGACGGTGAGTTTGACCAGGTCAGCGAAGGTCGCGCCCCCGGCTTCAAGCAGCCGCTGCATATTCGAAAAAGCCAGTTCCGCCTGCGCGGCGGCATCTGCCGGCAGTCTGCCGGTGGCGGGGTCCTTCCCGGCTATCGCCGAGGAGCAGATGATGTTGCCCACGCGAGCGCCGACCGGAATTGGCGCGTTGTGCGCCAGGCCGGGGACATCTAGCGAGCGGAGCGTACGTGTCATGGAGTACCTCTGTCAGGGAGTGTCGCTGCTGGTTTCGCCTGCGAAGAAGTTCATCGGCACAGTGGCCAGGAACTCGGAAAAGCCGGTGGTGCCGGCGGGCACATGCAACAGCATCGCGGCACCAGCCTGCGGTTCGTCACCGGCCTGGATGGCGCGCGCGATCTCCTGGTGGTCGCTCAAAGACTTGGCGATCTGGCTGCTGTTCAGGAAATCCTGGGTGCGGTAGCGCTGCAAGCGCCTGCGTGCCTGGCGGATATGCTCGGCCAGATACGTATTGCGGCAGCCTGTGTAAATCACCTCGTGGAACAGGGCATTGGCGGCCGCATAGGCTTGCTGGCTGCCTGTCTGCGCGGCTTGCCGGCAGTGGTGAATGCCCGCATCGAGCGCGGCGTGCAGGCTTTCGTCGCCACGCCGGGCGGCGAGCCTGGCGCACAGCGACTCAAGTTCTCCCACGTATTCGAGCATTGCCCGCACTTTGCTGATTGAAAGCCGCGCCACGATTGCGCACTGGCGCGGCGCGATGTTGACCAGTTCGCGTGCCGCAAGCTGCTGCAAAGCTTCGCGGACAGGCGTGCGCGACACGTTGAAGCGGACCGCCAGCGCTCGCTCATCCAGCGCACAGCCAGGCGCCAGGATGCCCTGTTCGATTTCTTCCCCCAGGGTGGCGAGAATGTCCTTGGCGAGGCCCGCGCGCGGCTCTGGATCGGCTGCCGCGGACAGGGTCATTCCCTCACTGGAGAGGGGGCGAGTGCGAACGGGGGGTGAAGTCATCAAACGGTTTGCATTGGGGGCCAAGGCCGGCCATCGCGCCGGGGTTGCTGAAAATATACAACAACAGAATTCTGGTATGCAAACAGAATATTTTTCGGAACGCGGAGAAACAAGCGATTGCTGTGGGGTTGCCGGTCGGAAACAGCACTGAAACGAGATGCTGACGGCACTTGCTAAGCCGTCTACAGTCATCCTGTCTCTTCCAGAAATGCCTTATAAATAAAGGAATTAGCGATGTTGCGGGATCTGTGCCAAGATCGATTGAGTTCAAGTGGCGGCTGCTGAGCCGCACGCCGCGACGAGCCAGATTCACTCAGGGAAATCACTGAGGCCTTGGTTTCAATACTTGCTTCTGGTGTATTGAAAACACCATTGTGGTATGCCACAATGATCAAACGCCGCGGTTGAGACCTTTCTGGTCACGGCGGGAATCCCATCTCAAAAGGCCCTGTTCCCATGCGCAGTCCAGCATCAGTCAGCGATCGTTCCGGTCTCGTCGCAATGACGGTAGACCGTATCCTCAAGCCGCAATCGATCGCCATCGTCGGCGCGTCCGCGGACCCGCGTTCCTTCGGCGGTTTCGTGTTAGCCAACCTGGAGCGCTTCGGCTATGCGGGCGCCATTCACCTGGTTAGCCGCGGCAGCAGCGAGATCAACGGCCGGGATTGCGTGAAGACGGTGGGGGAGTTGCCTGAGGGGATCGATCTGGCGGTGCTGGCGATTCCGGAGTCGGGTGTGCTCGAGGCCGTGCGTGGACTGGCTGCCCGGCACACGCATGCCGCAGTGTTGTTTGCCTCCGGCTATGCCGAAGCGGGTGAGGAAGGCCGGGCCAGGCAGGACGAGCTTGCCGCTGTGGCGCGTGATGCCGGGATGCTGCTGCTGGGACCCAACTGCATGGGTTTCACCAACTTCGAGGCGGGCGTACCCGTCACCTTCGAACCGGTACAGCCGTATCCGTGCGACGGCCGTCCGGGCATCGGCGTGGTTGCGCAAAGTGGTGCCATGGCGGCCAACCTGCGCGATGCTGTGATTGGCCGTGGCCTGCCGCTGACGGCGACGGTGTCGACCGGCAATGAGGCCTCGGTCGGCATCGAGGACGTGCTGGCGCATTACATTGCAGATCCACAGACGCGAGTGATTGCGGTCTACGCGGAGCAGGTGCGTCGGCCGCAGCTTTTTCTGCAACTGGCGCGCCAGGCACGCGCCGTCGGCAAGCCTATCGTGATGCTGATGCCCGGCAAGAGCGCAAGGGCGCGCGAGGCGGCCCAGTCGCACACCGGCGCGCTTGCCGGCGATCATGCCACCGCCTCGGTGGCGCTGGCGCGGGAGGCGGTGGTACTGGTGGATTCCCTGGATGAGCTCTTTGACGCAGCGGCAATCTTGCTGCGTTTCCCGGTTCCGCCTGGCGGCGGGCCGGCTTTTATGACCGGGTCCGGCGCAATGAAGAATATTGCGCTGGACTTCTGCGACGGGCTTGGCCTGGAACTGCCCGCCCTGAAAGAAGCAACGACGCAGCGCCTCACCGGGATGCTGCCGGGCTATGCGGTAGCCGAGAACCCGCTGGACTACACCACGATCGGCGTACGGCAGCCTGGGCTGATCGGCGAGATCCTGCTCGCCATGCTGGCCGACGAGCACATCGGCAGCCTTGTGTTGAGCATCCCGGCCGGCCCGGAGGTGGCGCAGCGTGATAAAGCCGAGCATATCCTGCCGGCCATTGCACAGGCGGCCAAGCCGGCGGTGCTGGTAATCACCGGCGACAATGGCCCGATCGAGCCGTTCTTCGTGGACGCGATCCGTGCCAGCGGTGTGCCTTTCTTCCGCTCGCCCGACCGGGCATTGCGCGCCCTGGCGCGCGTGGCGGCTTACGGCGAGGCCTTGCAGCGTGCCGTGCGAGCCAGCCAGGGCGCAGCGCGCGCGCTGCCGCTGCCGGCTCCCTTGCCGCCGTCGGGTGTGTTCGCCGAATACCAGGGCAAGGCCTGGCTGGCGGCCGCGGGCATCGCGGTGCCCGAGGGGGCGCTCGCTGGCAGCGCCGACGAGGCGGTGCGCATCGCCGCCCGGATCGGCTACCCGGTGGTCATCAAGGCGCAAGCCAGCGCGCTGCCGCACAAAAGCGATGTCGGCGGCGTGATCGTCGGCCTGGCTGACGAGGCGGCATTGCGGGCAGGCTGGCAGGAACTGCACGCGAACGTGTCATCGCACAGGCCCGATCTGCAGCTCGATGGCGTGCTGGTGGAGGCGATGGGCGCGCGCGGACTGGAACTCGTGGTGGGCGCCAAGCGCGACGCCGACTGGGGGCCTGTGGTGCTGGTCGGACTGGGCGGCGTGTGGATCGAAGCCTTGAAGGATGTGCGCCTCATTCCCGCCGACATGGCCGAAGCCGACATCGTGGAGGAACTCGGGCGCCTGAAAGCCGCGTCCTTGCTAAAGGGTATCCGTGGCGCGGCTGCGGTGGACGTGCCGGCAGTGGCGCGCGTGGTGGCGCTGGTCGGCGAGCAGATGCGGGCCAATCCCCAGATTACCGAGATCGACATTAATCCGCTGGTTGCCTATCCCGACCGCGTGCTGGCGCTCGATGCGCTGGTGGTCTGCAACCCAGCCGCCTGAGGAATCCCATGCAACTAGAATTTTCCGCCGCCGACGACGCCTTTCGGCAGGAAGTGCGCGCCTTCGTCAAGGCCCGGCTCCCGTCCGACATCAAGCGCAAGGTGGAACTCGGGCTGCGGCTCGAGCATGCCGACTATGTGACCTGGTTCCGCATTCTCGAGGCGCGCGGCTGGATCACGCCTGGCTGGCCTGTCGAGCACGGCGGCCCTGGCTGGAGTCACCTGCAGCGCTATATCTTCGATGAGGAGACGCTGCTCGGCGGCGCGCCGCGCATCATCGCCAGCGGCATCCAGATGCTGGGACCGGTGCTGATTGCATTCGGCACGCCGGAACAGAAAGCCAGATACCTGCCGGACATTCGCCATAGCAATACCTGGTGGGCCCAGGGCTTCTCGGAGCCGGGTGCGGGCTCGGACCTCGCGGCGGTGCGTACCACGGCGGTGCTGGAGCCCGACGGCAGGCATTTTGTCGTCAACGGCCACAAGGTCTGGACCTCATACGCGCACTGGTGCTCGATGATGTTCGCGCTGGTGCGCACCGACCCGGATGCAGCCAAGCCGCAAGAGGGCATCTCATTCATCCTGATCGACATGGCTTCGCCCGGCGTGGAAGTGAGGCCGATCCGCATGCTGGAAGGCGGCACCGACCTCAACGAGTGCTATCTCGACAATGTGCGGGTGCCGGTCGAGAACCTGGTGGGAGAAATCAACAAAGGCTGGTCCTACGGCAAATACCTGCTTGGCCACGAGCGCACCGGCATCGCCGGCATCGGGTCGTGCAAGCAGCAGCTCGCGCGCGCTCGCACACTCGCCGATGAGCAGGGGCTGGGCGACGACGCGGTGCTGCAGTGCCGTCTCGCGCAGTTCGAGATCGAGCTGATGGCGCTGGAATATACCGCGCTGCGCCTGCTCGGGGACAACCAGCGCAGCCGGGTGCCAAGCGTGGAGGCATCGATGTTGAAGGTGCGCGGCACCGAACTGCGCCAGGCGATCTATGAGCTGCTGGTTGAAGTGGCGGGGCCGCATGCGGTGCCCTTTGACGAAGCGGCGATGCTGGGTGCGGCCGGCTACGAGCAGAGCACGGCGGCCGATGCGGCCAGTCCGCCCACGCTGGCGGCGCTGGCGGCGAATTATCTCGATTCGCGCAAGCTGTCCATCTATGGCGGCGTCAACGAAGTGCAGCGCAACCTTATCAGCAAGGCCTTTCTCGCGGCCTGAACCAGAACCGGACCATGGACTTCTCCTATACCGATGAACATATCGCCTTGCAAGACGCGGTGCGCCGTTTTTGCGATGGCGAATACCCCGCGCACCAGCGCGGCAATCCGGAAGCGCCGGCGCTTTGCGCCCAGCGCTGGGCCAGCATGGCCGAACTCGGCCTGCTGGGCCTGCCTTTCGACAGCGAAGTCGGCGGCAGTGGCCAGGGCACGGTTGAACTGATGCTGGTGGCGCAGGAACTGGGGCGATGCCTCGGCGGCGGTGCCTGGCTGTCGAGCGTGGTGCTTGCCGGGCAGTTGCTGGACCAGGTGGGGACGGCGCGGCAGCGCGGCCGATGGCTGCCGGAGGTGGCATCGGGCAAGTGCCGGCTGGCGCTCGCCGCCAGCGAGTCCGACTCGCGCTATAGCCTGTCCCGGGTACGCACCCGAGCCCAGGCAAGCGCCGATGGCTGGCGCATCGAGGGGCGCAAGACGCTGGTGCTCGAAGGCGGCGACGCCAATGCATTCATTGTGGTTGCGCGTACTGCAGGCGACGTGGCCGATGACGATGGGCTGACGTTATTCCTGGTCGACGCGAAGACGCCCGGCGTAGCGGTGCATGGCTTTGCCACGCTGGATGGGCGCCAGGCCGCCCATGTCGTGCTGGATGGCGTGCAGGTCGGCAGCGATGCCATGCTTGGCGAGGCTGGCCGCGCGTTGCCGCTGATCGAAGCCGCCACCGACCGCGCCAGCGCCGTGTTGTGCGCCGAAGCGGCCGGCGCGCTGGAAGCGCTGATCGATCTCACTGCCGAGCACCTGAAGACGCGCAAGCAGTTCGGCACGACGCTGGCCAGGTTCCAGGTGCTCCAGCACCGCGTGGCCGACATGCTGATCGCGCTCGAACAGAGCAAATCGATGGCCTGTGCCGCCGCCATGGCAGTGGATGCCGGCGAGCCCGTGCAGCGGCGCCGGCTGGTGTCGGCCGCCAAGGTGGTGGTCGGCCAGGCCGGGCGCCAGGTGAGCCAATGGGCGATCCAGTTGCACGGTGCGATGGGCATGACCGACGAATGCCGCGTTGGCCACTACGCCAAGCGGCTGCTGGTCATCAATCAGCTCTTCGGCGACGCGTCGCATCATCTGCAAAGGTTTGCGCAACGGCCATAGAGCCGAGCGTTTCATAAGACAGCGACAGATAGGAGACAAGACATGGCATTCATCCGATCCATCAAGACTACGTTCTGCGTGGCGGCCCTGGGACTGGCGTTTGGTGCCCAGGCCCAGAGCAAGCTTCCCATTCGCCTGTTGGTGGGCTTCGCTCCCGGCGGCTCGACCGACACCGTGGCACGGGTGCTCGCCGACAAACTGCACAGTGTGCTGGGCCAGACGGTGATCGTCGAGAACAGGCCAGGCGCCGGTGGCCGGATGGCCACGGAGGCGCTGAAAAACAGTGCGCCGGACGGGCTCACGTATATGGTCGCACCCAACGCGACCAGTATCTTCCCGAGCCTGCTCTATCCACCGTCGGTGCTCCGGTACGACCTGCTCAAAGACCTGGCGCCGGTGGCAGTGGTGGTGTCCTATCCGTTAGCGCTGGCTGTCAGCACCCGAACCGGCGCCACCAATGTCAAGGAGTACGTGGATTGGGTCAAGAGCCATCCGAAGGAGGGCGTGTTCGGCACCGCGGGGCTCGGTGGCCAGACCCACTTCACCGGATTGCAGTTCGGCAAGGCGGCCGGCGTGCAACTCAACGTCGTGCCGTATCGCGGCAACGGGCCCTTGGCCACGGACCTGCTTGGTGGCCAACTGCCGGCTGCGGTGATGACCGCGGGCGATATCGCACAGCACCAGAGCAGCGGCCAGGTCAGGGTGATCGGCGTGTTCGGCGACAAGCGCTCACCCGTGATGCCGGATGTGCCGACTGTCATGGAGCAGGGCGTCAAAGTTGCGTCAGGCGACGCCTGGGCCGGCGTGTGGGCACCAGGCAAAACGCCCAAGGCCGAGATCGAGCGCATGCAGGACGCCCTTAAACAGGTGCTGGCCATGCCCGAGGTCCGCGGCATCCTGCACAAAACCTCCTTGAACGCGGATTTCCGCCCGGCCGCCGAGCTCGACCGGCTCCAGCGCAAGGAACTGGCCTACTGGGGGCCCGTGATCAAGGCCAGCGGCTTCACCCCCGAGCAGTGAACGCATCCCGCGGCTGCCATCTCACCGAAACTAGAAGAACGCCATGAGTCTGAACGGAAGCGCTTATATCGTGGGGGCCTACGAGCATCCCACCCGCAAGGCGGATGACCTGTCGGTTGTACGGCTGCATGCGGACGTCGCCAAGGGTGCGCTGGAAGACGCCGGCCTGAGCAAGGGCGACATCGATGGCTATTTCTGCGCTGGCGACGCGCCGGGCCTTGGCACCACGACCATGGTCGAGTACCTGGGGCTCAAGGTGCGGCACGTTGATTCGACGGAGTGTGGCGGCTCGGCGCCCATCCTGCATGTTGCGCACGCGGCGCAAGCCATCGCCGCTGGCCGCTGCAATGTGGCGCTGATTACGCTGGCCGGCCGGCCGCGCGCCGCCGGTGCCGCGTTGTCGTTGAAAGCGCCCGATCCCGACGCGCCGGAGCTTGCCTTCGAGCTGCCCTTCGGCCCGGCCACGCAGAACCTCTATGGCATGGTCGCCAAGCGCCATATGTACGAGTTCGGTACCACCAGCGAGCAATTGGCGTGGATCAAGGTGGCGGCGTCCCACCATGCCCAGCACAACCCGCACGCCATGTTGCGCAACGTGGTGACGGTGGAAGACGTCGTGAACTCGCCGATGGTCTCGGACCCGCTGCACCGGCTCGATTGCTGTGTGATGAGCGATGGCGGCGGTGCCTTGATCGTGGCGCGGCCCGAGATCGCAAAGCAGCTCAAGCGCCCGCTGGTCAAGGTGCGCGGCACTGGCGAGGCGCCCAAGCATGCGATGGGCGGCAAGATCGACCTGACATGGTCGGCCGCAGCCTGGTCGGGCCCCGCTGCCTTTGCCGAAGCCGGCGTCACACCCGCCGATATCAAGTACGCCTCTCTTTACGACAGTTTCACCATCACGGTGCTGATGCAGCTTGAAGATCTGGGCTTTTGCAAGAAGGGCGAGGGCGGCAAGTTTGTCGCGGATGGCGGACTGATTTCCGGCGTGGGGCGGCTTCCCTTCAATACGGACGGCGGCGGACTGTGTAACAACCACCCGGCCAACCGGGGCGGCGTCACCAAGGTAATCGAAGCGGTGCGGCAATTGCGCGGCGAGGCGCATCCCGCCGTGCAGGTGAAGCACTGCGACCTGGCGCTTGCCAGTGGCATTGGCGGTGCGCTTGCCTCGCGCCATACCGCTGCGACGCTCATTCTGGAAAGGGTATGAAGACGATGAACACATCCCAGGCCACGCCGGCTCCCAAGTCCGCTGCCGCGCCCGTCGCACCATCCGGCCCGCGCAAGATTCCGGCGCCGCGCGCGCTGCCCGAGAGCCTGCCGTTCTGGCACGCGGCCGACGAAGGCCGTTTGCTGGTCAAGACTTGCGCTGACTGTGGCGAGACGCATTTCTACCCGCGGGACATCTGCCCCCACTGCCTGAGCGACCGGACCGAATGGTCCGGCGCGGCCGGCACCGGCACGGTGTATTCGTTCAGCACCATGGGCCGCGGCGAAGCAGCCTATACGCTGGCCTTCGTGACCCTGGATGAAGGCGTCACGCTGATGAGCAACCTGGTCGATTGCGATCCCGCGCTTGTCACCATCGGCCAGCGCGTCAAGGTGGTGTTCAAGCCAAGCGAAGGCGGACACGCCGTTCCCATGTTCACCCCTGCCTGAGAGGAGCGTCCATGACAGAGAAATCCACGCAGGACAAGTCCGAGCGCAAAGGTGCGTTGTCCCGCTTCACCGTTATCGACGCCTCGCGTGTGCGTGCCGGCCCGACCGCCGTGCGGCTGTTCGCGGACATGGGCGCGCGCGTGATCAAGCTCGAGATCCCGCCCGGCGCGCCAGGTGGCGACGACATGATCGGCGGGCGCGATCACAACCGTGCCGACTACGAAAACTTGCACCGCAACAAGGAAAGCCTGACCCTCAACATGAAGTCGCCAGAGGGGCTCAAGATCCTGCACGAACTGGTCCGGCGCGCGGATGTGTTCATCGAAAACTTCCGTCCCGACGTCAAGGACCGCCTGGGAATCGGCCCCGAGGCGTTGCGCGTGATCAACCCGCGCCTGGTCTATGCCAGCATCTCCGGCTTTGGGCAGGATGGTCCCTATGCAGGCTGGCCGGGCTTCGATTCGATTGCCCAGGGCATGGGTGGCCTGATGAGCGTGACCGGCAAGCCAGGGGAGGGACCGATGCGGGTTGGCATACCGATTGCCGATCTGTGCGCGGGGCACTTCTGTGCAATGGGGATCCTCGCGGCACTGCTGGAGCGCGAAGCATCCGGAGAGGGCCAGTGGGTGCAGACCTCGTTGCTGGAAGCGCAGATTGCGATGCTCGACTTCCAGGCCGCGCAATGGCTGATCGACAAGAAGGTCCCGGTGCAAAGCGGCAACGAACATCCCCTGACCGTGCCGACCGGCGTGTTCGCCACCAAGGACGGCTACCTCAATATCGCAGCGATCGGGCAGACGATGTGGACGCGGTTGTGCGAGGCACTGGAGGTGCCGCACCTGATCGAGGAACCCGGCATGGGTTCCGATCCGGAGCGCGTGCAGAACCGCGACAAAGTCAACGCGGCGATCCAACCCGCGCTGAGCGCGCGCACCACGGCGGAGTGGACCGAACGGCTGCTCAAGGCCGGGGTGCCGTGCGGCCCCATCCACCGTGTCGACCAGGTGTTCGCCGACCCGCAAGTGCAGCACCTTGGCGTGGCCTGGCCGATGCGCCACGCCGAACTGGGTGAGGTGGCGCTGGTGGGCCAGCCAATGCGATTGTCTCGCTATCCCCGCGAGCAGCCGCCGCGGGCCGCCCCGGAGCAGGGTGCCGACACCAGCGACATCCTGAGCGAGTTGGGTTACAGCGCAGCCCAAGTCGCCGAGCTGCGCGCCGCATACGTCGTTTGACAAGGACATACCCATGGCAAGACTCGTCGCCGCTTTCGGCTCTTCCCACAGCATCATGCTGGTTTGCCAGCGTGAAGACTGGCAACACGGCTTTCGCCAGGTCGACCCGAAGAATCCGCACTATTTCGACCGGGCCGGCAACCCGACCACCTACGAGGCGCTGCTGGCCGTAGCTCCGCCAGATGCCGAGGCAATGGTGACCGCCGAGCGCATGGGCGAGCGCTACGACCAGGCCGAAGCGGCCATGGACGAGCTGCGCGAGCGCATCCGTGCCGCCCGGCTCGATGTGCTGCTGGTGGTGGGAGATGACCAGACCGAGCTGTTCCGCACCACCAACAACCCCGCCTTCGCCATTTACTACGGCGAGACCATCCGCAATGCAAAGCGCGACGTGAGTCCGTCCGACGGCTGGTACAAGAAGGCCCGCATGGCCCGCCAGGAGCCCGATGCCGACCGCGACTACCCGGTCAACGCCGCCATGGGCCGCTGGCTGATCCGCGAGCTGTGCGACCGCGATTTCGACATCGCCGCCATGGACGGGCTGGAGCGCGGCCAGTTCGAAGGCCATGCGTTCTCGTTTATCCACAGGCGCTACCTGCAGGGCTTGGACCTGCCTGTGGTGCCAGTCATCGTCAACACCTTCGATCCGCCCAACCAGCCCACGCCGCGCCGCTGCATCCAGCTGGGCGCTGCGCTGCGCCAGCTGATTGCGGCCTATCCCGAAGATCTGCGCGTGGGTGTTCTGGCCTCCGGGGGGCTGAGCCACTTCGTGGTGGACGCCGAGCTGGATACCGCCATCATCGAGGCCATCCGCAGGAAGGACACCACGTTCCTGGCGTCGCTGGATCCGCGTCAGCTGCAGGCGGGCAGCTCGGAAATCCGCAACTGGCTGATCGCCGTGGAGGCGGTGCGCGACCTCGATCTCGAATGGGTTTCCTATGTGCCGGGTTATCGCACACCTGCACTGACCGGCACCGGGCTGTGCTTTGCGGCCTGGCGGACCCTGGACTGCAGTGCCAAACCTGACCATACCAACGACCATGAGTGAATCCGAATCCTACGTACAACGCCTGCGCCGGCTCGACTGCTGCGCGGTGTCAGACGCGCTCGACAAGCTACAACTGCCGGGCACCGTGACCGGCCTGCAGCAGCGCTCCGGCGCCGGACGCATTGCCGGACGGGCCATCACCGTCAAGCTGGGCACTGGCGCGCCGCCGCCCGGGCCGGCCCGCCATCTCGGCTGCACGGCCATCGAGCAGGCAGGCCCAGAGAACATCATCGTCGTCGAGCAGCGCACCGGCGTGGAGGCCGGCAGCTGGGGCGGGCTGCTGTCGCTGGGGGCCAAAGTGCGCGGCGTTGCCGGCATCGTGGCGGATGGCCCCGTGCGCGATATCGACGAAGCCATCGATTTCGAATTTCCCGTCTTTAGCCGCGCGCTGACCGCCTTTACCGCGCGCAGCCGCGTGGTGGAGCAGGGCACCAATGTCGCGGTGCAGGTCGGCAACGCGACGGTGCAAGGCGGCGACTACGTGGTGGCGGACCGCAGTGCCGTGATCTTCATTGCCGCGCGCGACATTGTGCGCGTGCTGGAGACGGCCGAAGCCATCGTGCGCAAGGAGGCTGTGATGGCGAAAGCCATCCTGGCCGGCACGCCCATCGGGGAAGTCATGGGTGGCAACTACGAACACATGCTGAAAGGTTAGAAGACATGAGCGACCAACAGGACATCAATGTCGCACGCGCCGGCAAGCTGGACACGGCCACGCTGAGCGACGCGCTGGACAAGCACGGCATCGCCGGCCAGTGCTACCGCATCAAGGCACGCGGCGATGGTTTCGCCACGGCGGGCCGTGCCTACACGCTGCTGTACGGCCCGGCATCCAATCCGCCCGGCACCGTGGGCGATTACATCGACGACGTGCCGCCGGGCAGCGTCCTGGTGCTTGATAACGGTGGGCGCGACAACGCCACGGTCTGGGGCGACATCCTCACGGAAATCGCACACCGCCGCGGCATTGCCGGCACCGTCATCGACGGCGTGTGCCGAGATGTCGCCCTGTGCCGCCAGCTAGGCTACCCAGTGTTCAGCAAGGACCACTGGATGCGCACGGGCAAGGACCGGGTCCAGGTGGAGGCCACCAACGTAGTGGTCAATATTGGCGATGCGCGCGTGCAGCCGGGCGACATCCTGCGTGGCGATGCCGATGGCGTGGTGGTCATCCCGCGTGAACACGAGGCGGCGGTGCTAGACACCGCCGAGCAGATCGAGCACGCGGAAATCGCTATCCGCGAAGCCGTGCGCGGCGGCATGCGCCTGGACGAGGCGCGTCACCAGTTTCGTTACCACCAGTTGCAGACCAAGGGAGCCTGATCATGGCGGAACACGACGCAGCCAGCACCACGATTCGTGAATTCGTGCGGGTCAGCCCCAAAGTTGTCGAAGCCGCGCGGGCGCTGCCCACTGCGACGCTGCACGAGGCCGGTGGCAAGATCGGGGTGATCCCGCCGGCCATCAAACCCGTGGCGCCGGGTTTCCGTATCTGCGGCCCGGCACTGACCGTCCATTCGCCCGGCGGCGACAACCTATGGCTGCACCGCGCCCTCGATATCGCCCAACCCGGCGACGTGCTGGTGGTGCACGTGAGCGGCGCCTACGAGCACGGCTACTGGGGCGAGATCATGACCACCGCAGCGAAGGTGAAGCAGCTTGGTGGGCTGGTCATCGACGGATGTGTGCGTGATGGCGTGTTGCTGGAGGAAATCGGCTTCCCGGTGTTCGCACGCGGCCTGTGTATCCGCGGCACGGGCAAGGACTATGGCGCGATCGGCTGGCTTAATGCGCCGGTGCTGATCGGCGGCGCCCGCGTGGAAGCCGGCGACCTGGTCGTGGGGGACCGGGACGGTGTAGTTGTGGTGTCGCGCGCCCGCGCCGGGGAGGTCGTAGACAAGGCCCAGGACCGCGAGGCCACTGAAGCCGCCATTCTCAAGCGGGTGGGGGCGGGCGAGGCCACCATGCGGATTTACGGCTTTCACTGAGCGGAGCCGGATTCCATGACCGAGACCCCGCAAGGACAGCCGCCCGAACTGGTAGTCGACGGGCATGTCGCCGTGATTACGCTGCGCCGGCCCGACGTCGCCAACCGCCTCGAACCCGAAGACCTCGACTTGCTGCGCGAGTACCTGGAGGCGGTGAACGCTGACACCCGGGCCCGGGTGCTGCGTATCGAAGGGCAGGGCCGGCACTTCTGCAGCGGCTTCAATGTCGGCCGCCTCGGCGGGGCCGATGTCGGTGCCCGCTTCGAAGCACTTGCCAACGCGCTGGAGCAGGTGCGGCCAGTCACCATTGCCGTGCTGCACGGCGGCGTGTACGGCGGCGCCACTGACCTGGCGCTGGCGTGCGACTTCCGGTTCGGCGCCGCCGGCGCCGAGATGTCCGTCCCGGCCGCGCGGCTGGGCCTGCTGTTCTACCGCGGCGGCCTGGAGCGCTATGTCACGCGGCTGGGCCTGGCCACGGCCAAGCGCATCCTGCTGATGGCCGACAAGTTCGATGCGGCGGCGATGCTGGCTTGCGGGTACCTGGACCGGCTGGAGGACAGCCAGCAGGCGCTGCATGCGCTTGCGGCCCAGGCGAGCGAAAACCTGGTCGGTATGGCACCGCTGGCGCTGCTTGGCATGAAGAAACACCTGAACCGCATCGCGCGTGGCGAACTCGATACCGCTGAGCTGGCACAAGATATCGCTGTGGCCGATGCTTCCGACGACCTGCGCGAAGGCGCACTGGCATGGCGGGATAAGCGTGTTGCGCGCTTCGCCGGCCGTTGATTTGGAACGCACACGATGAGCGACAGCAACTATTTCACGCGCATGCAGCGCGGGCTAGCATCCGCGCCGGCTGTCGCCGGACTGCTTGGAGGCGTAGTCCGCGTCGCCGACCTGGAGGCGGGCACGCTGGAATCCGACTACATTGCCACCCGCGCATTCCTCAATCCGGCCGGTCAGGTGCAGGGCGGCATGCTGGGCGCCATGCTGGACGACGTGACCGCGATGCTGGTCACCGCGACGCTGGCCGACGGCGAGTTCTGCACCACGCTGAACCTGAATCTCTCCTTCCTGAGGCCGGCGCAGGCCGGCCCGCTGCTAGGGCGGGCGCGCCTGGAGCGGCGCGGTCGCAACGTCTGCAACGTGGTAGGGGAACTGCGGCAGGACGGCCAGGTGGTAGCAATCGCGACGGCTATCTGCATGTTGGTCCGGCCAGCGTGAGCGCGCATTGCACGAGCGATGCGTTCCTACATCGCCGGCTTAGCTTCGTCAGGCTGTCTCCCGGCGATGTCATCGTCACCGGCACGCCCGGCGGCGTCAGCCGCCGGAGTTGATGAACACGATATCCGTAACGTCTGGCGCCAGATCCCCGTTTACTCGGGGCCGAATTCAACAGCCTGCTAGACGGCCTGCTAGACGGCCGATACGGAAGCGGCACCGCCCGACGAGCCATCCAGCACCGGCGGCGCGGTGACGATCGACTTCAGCCCGGGCTGCGCCGCGCGCAACTGGTCCAGCCGCGGCAGCGGACGGCGCAGTGCCGCCGACCCTGCAAAGGCTTGCTCCATGGCATGCGCCACGCCCAGCGTATGGTGATCGGCGCGGAAGCGGCCCACCACCTGCAGCCCGAACGGCATGCCGGCATGGTCCAGGCCGCAGGGCAGGCTGATGGCGGGGTGGGTGGTGAGCGTGACCACATAGGTAGGGGCCAGCCAGCGGTAGTAGTTCTCCTGCTTTTCGCCGTTGATGGTCTCGGCGTAGAGGTTGGTCCACGGGAACGGCGACACCGGCGTGGTTGGCGACAGGATCACGTCGTAGTCTTCAAAGGCGGCCTGGAAGCGGCCCAGGATGCGCGTCTGCTCGGCTTGCGCCCAGGCGCTGTCGCTCAGCGACATCGCCGCGCCCATCTCATAGTTGGCGCGCGTGTTTGGGCCCAGGCTCTGCGGATCGCGCTGATAGGCCTCGCGCGTGCCGGCGACAAAGCTCTCGGCGCGCAGCACGTCGAAGCAGCGGTGCGCGTCGCCCAGGTCGAACTGGATCTCGTCGCAACTGCGGAACAGGTGCCGCATGGCGGCGATCTTGTCGCGAAAGACCTGCCGGATCTGGTTGTCGACCGCGCACACGCCGAAATCCTCGGTCCAGCCCACCCGCAGCGAGCCCAGGTCGACATTGGCGGGCAGCAGGAACGACATCGGGTCGAGCGCATAGGTGAGCGGGTCGCTGGCCGAAACGCCGGCCGAGGCCGCCAGCTGCAGGCAGGCATCGGCCACGGTGCGGCCCATCGGGCCGACTACGGAGATGGGCGTCCAGCCCAGCAGCTTGCGCGAGCTCGGCACCACGCCAGGCGACGGGCGGAAGCCCACCACGCCGCATTTGGCCGCGGGGATGCGCAGTGAGCCGCCGGTGTCCGAGCCGGTGCAGACCGGCAGCATGTCGGTCGCCAGCGCGGCAGCGGAGCCGCCCGAGGATCCCCCCGCATTCAGGTTGGGGTTGAAGGGGTTGCCGGTGGCGCCCCACACCGCGTTGCGCGAATTGGCGCCCGCGCCCATCTCCGGGATGTTGGTCTTGCCGGTGACGATGGCGCCGGCCGCGCGCAGCCGGGCCACCAGCACGTTGTCGGCGCTGGGCACGTTGTCGCGGTACAGCGGCGAGCCATAGGTGGTGAGCAGTCCGGCCGTGGCCTCCAGGTCCTTCACGCCCAGCGGCAGGCCGTGCAGCAGGCCCAGCGGCGCGCCGTCGAGCACGGCGCGCTCGGCCGCGCGGGCTTCTTCGCGGGCGCGCTCGTAGCAGGTGGCGGTGATGGCGTTGATAAAGGGGTTGACCGCCTCAATGCGGGCGATGCACGCCTCAAGCAGTTCAACCGGCGAGATTTCCTTGCTGCCGATCAGGCGGCGCAGCGCCACGGCGGATTGAGCAAGCAGGCTATCGGTCTGGGTCATGGTGAATTCTCTGGCAGGTAGGGGGAAAGCGCCGCGCCGGCATGGCAGGTGCGGCGGCGTTGCATCCGGATCGCGCTAGCGGCTCAGCCCGCGCGCCGACACCGGCCACAACGAGTCCACGGCTTGCCCGCGCACGCCAACGATCTCATCGTACAGGTTGAGGGTGGGGTCGCAATGGCCTGGCACCAGCAGCACCTGGCTGCCGAGGCCCGGCAGGCCCGCCGCGCTGGTGCCGGGCACGGGCTCGACGATGCCGTGCTCGTCGTTGGCTGCCACATAGGCCAGCGCGTGGTCCTGGCCATTGGCGCCCCACACCAGCGGCAGGCCAGAATCCACCGCCATCGATTTCAGGCCCGCGTCCAGCACGACGCGCGGCGAGGGCCGCGTTGCCGCCGCCACGCTCATCACGGTGGTGGCGATAAACAGGCTGTGCTCGAAACGCAGCGCGCCGCCGTAGTCGTTGCGGCCGTAGTCGGCGTCCATGAAGACATAGGAGCCGGGCTGGATTTCGGTATAGACGCCGCTCTTCAGGTCGAACTCCACGCTGCCGGTGCCGCCGCCCGTCACCGTGGCGCAAGCCACGCCGGCCTCGGCCAGTTCGGCGACGATGGTGGCGGTACGCGCCGCGGCATCGGCTGCAGCCTGCCGGCGCGCAGCGTAATCGCGCACATGCTGGATGCCGCCGTGATACGCCTGCAAGCCGCGGAACGCTAGTTGCGGGTGCGCGCCGATGGCTTGAACGAGGCGCAGCGCGGCAGGCGCATCGGCCACGCCGCAGCGTCCCTGGCCCACGTCGATCTCGACGAACACCCCGATGTGGCTGCCGGCCTGCGCGGCGGCTTGCGCCAGCGCGGCGACCTGGCGCGCGTCATCCACGCAAACGCTCATCCGCGCATGCCGCGCCAGGCGGGCCAGCAGCGCGGCCTTGGCCGCCCCGGCAATCTCGTTGCTGATATGGATGTCCCTGACGCCCGCCTGCACGAACGGCAGCGCCTCGCTGACCTTCTGGCAGCAGATGCCGGCCGCGCCGCGCGCGATCTGCGCCAGCGCTATCTCCGGGCATTTGTGCGCCTTGGCATGCGGGCGCAGTTGCACGCCCGCGCGGTCGGCGGCCTGCTGCATCTGCGCCAGGTTGCGCTCAAAGGCATCGAGGTCGAGCATCAGCGCCGGCGTGTCGATGGTGGCCGCGGGCTGGCCGACGATGGCGCAGGCGCCAAGCTGCAGGGTGGCGGAAGTGGAGTCGGGGAGCGTCATATGGCGGGCTGTCTTGGGCTGTCTCGGATCGTTCTGGATGGCATGGCGCCGCTTCGGGGGCGGCGGTGCTTGCGATGATGTGGGCTGGAGGCGGGCGCTGTCAAACCGAGCCCGCCACGGGCCATTTGCGTGCGCTCAGTCCGCCGTGATGTTGGCACGTTGCGCAATGGCGCGCATGCGCGGCAGTTCCTTGGTGATCAGCGCGGTCACCTCCGCGCCCGTGCCGTATGACGGCTCGAAGCCATTGTCCAGCAGCTTCTTGCGCGTGTCCGGGTCGGCCATGGTCGCGGCCAGCGCCTTTTCCAGCTTCGCCTTCACCTCGGGCGCCAGGCCGCGCGGCGCCACCACCGCCAGCCAGGTATCCATATCGGTACCCGGGTATCCGCTTTCCGCCACGGTGGGCACGTCGGGCAGCAGGGATGAGCGCTTGGCAGTGGTGACCGCAATGGCCTTGACCTTGCCGGCGCGGATCTGCGGCACGGCGGCCGAGACGGTATCCACCGAGAATGGGATCTGGCCGCCGATCAGGTCGGTCATGGCCGGCGAGCTGCCGCGGTAGGGCACGTGCAGCATCTTGATGCCAAGATCGTTCAGCAGCATTTCGCCGGCGAACTGCGCGGTGGTACCCGTGCCGAACGAGCCGTAGGAGAATTTTCCGGGGGATGCCTTCACCGCCGCGGCGAGCTGCTTGAGGTTGTTGACCGGCACATCGCGGTTGGCCAGCAGGATCAGGCCGGTGCGCCCGGTCAGCCCGATCGGCTCGAAGCTCTTGAGCGGGTCATAAGGCAGCTTGGGATGGATGGCCGGATTGACCGTGAATGTGGTGCCCGAGCTGACCAGCAGCGTGTAGCCATCCGGCGCGGCCTTGGCCACCAGGCCGGCGCCCACGATGGTGCCGGCGCCCGGCCGGTTGTCGATCACCACGGTCTGGCCCAGGTGGTCGCCGAGCTTCTTGGCCAGCAGCCGGCCGATCACATCGGTCGCGCCGCCGGGCGGGAAGGGGATCACCATCTGGATCGGGTGCGTGGGGTAGGCCTGGGCCAGCGCGCTGCCGGCGGGCACCGCCAGGCAACAGGCGGCCAGGCATGCAAGCTTGAAGGTATGGACGGGTTTCATGCTGACTCTCCTGCGTGCGACGTTTGGGGGATGGATGATGGCGGTGAGCGGCTCAGGCCGCTAGCGCGGCCGCCTTGTCCAGAAAGCCTTGGTACTCCGCTGGCGGCACGAACAGCCCGCCGGTGGTCCACACCAGATGCGTGGCTTGCGGCATCATGGTTTCGAGCTGGTGCCGGGCCAGGTAGTCGCGCCCCGCCGGGCTCTCGCACAGCATGCGCGGCCCGCTGAAGCCGGCCGCGGCCGAGGGCTCGATGCGCAGCCCTTGCGTGCGCCATGCCAGGGCCAGGTGCTCGAACAGGGTATCGTCCGCCACCGTGAACACGCCGGACAGCAGGGGGCGCATGACGCCTGCGGCCAGCTCCGAAGCGCGCGGCACGGCTAGCCCGTCGGCCTGCGTGCTGTTGCTCAGGCCAAAGTCATAGACGGACGGATTGCCCGCGCCAGCCATCATCTGCACCAGGAAGCAGGGCGACTGGACCGGCTCGGCAAACACGCAGTGCACGTGCGGCCCAAACAATTGCCGCATGCCGAAGGTGATGCCGGCCGGCGCGCCGCCCACGCCGCAAGGCAGGTAGACGAAGAGCGGGTGCTCGGCATCGACGCGGATCGCGTGCGCGGCCAGTTGCTGGCGCAGGTGCAGCGCCGCCGCGCTGTAGCCGAGCAGCAGCGACAGAGAGCGCTCGTCGTCCACGAAGTAGGTGAACTCGTCCTGCTGCGCCTGGCGGCGGCCGGCGGCGACGGCGTCCTCGTAGTCGCCGGCATGCTCCACGACTTCCACGCCACGGTTGCGCAGCCGCGCCTTCTTCCATGCCTTTGCATCCGACGACATATGCACGGCCGCGCGAAAACCCAACGCCGAGGCCATCACGCCAATGCTCAGACCAAGGTTGCCGGTGGAACCCACCGCCACCTGGTAGCGCCCGAACAAGGCGCGCGCCGCGGGCTCCCTCAGTGCCAGGTAATGCTCGGGCTCGTTGCGGCCAGGGCCAAGCAGGCCATGGCGCAGCGCCAGGTTCTCGGCAAACTCCAGCACCTCGTGGATGCCGCCGCGCGCCTTGATGGAACCTGCGACCGGCAGGCTGTGGTCTGCCTTGACCCACAGCCTGCCCTGGCTGTGTGGCAGCCCGAGGGCCGTCTGCATCGATGGCACGGCCACCAGGGGCGACTCGATGACGCCATGGGTTCTGGCCAGCTCGGGAAACAGCGCCGATAGCAGCGGGGCAAAGCGGGCAAAGCGCGCCTGTGCGGCCTCGACATCAGCTAGACTAATGCTGTGTTCGCCTGCGGCCTGGACGGGCGGCGGCGTCACGGCGCGCGCCGGATTGCACCAGAGCAACGGCGTGGCGGCGGCCAGGCTGGCGCGCAGCGCTGCGGCAGCGTGCGGGCCGGCTGCGGTTGATGGGTTCATGGCTAAAGGCTGGTTCATCGGAAAGGGATAGGCTGCTGCGGGTTCCTGGGTGACTTCATTGTTGGCCTGCGCGGATTCGCTGGCAATCCATTTATATTTAGCGAGGCATTAGTTTTATTAATGGCTGGCTGTGGGCCGACATGCGTATCGACGGACACTTATGAGCACCTTGTTATGAGCACCTTGTCATGAGCACCTTGTTATGAGCACCTTGTTATCGTCCTCCTTGCTGAGCTGGCTGCGCTGCTTCGAGGCGTCGGCGCGCCATTGCAACTTCACCCACGCGGCCACGGAACTGTGCGTGACGCAGGGCGCGGTCAGCCAGCAGGTGAAGCAGCTGGAGCAGTGGCTGGACCGGCCCTTGTTCCTGCGCACGCCGCGCGCGCTGGTGCTGACGCCCGAAGGCGAGCGGCTGCGCTTTGTGCTGCGCGAGTCCTTCCAGGCCATCGAAGGCACGCTTACCCAGCTGCGCAAGCCGCGCGAGGCCGGCCCCATTGCGCTGAGCTGCGCACCGTCGTTTGCCATGCGCTGGCTGACGCCGCGGCTGGGCGATTTTTTCCGTGATCACCCCGAGGTGGGCCTGCGCGTCTACGGCGAGTTCCACGCGCTGGACCGCACCCGGATGGTGCGCGATGGCATTGACGCTGCCGTGCGCTTCGACCTGGGTGGCTACGAGGACCTCAAGGCCCGGCTGTTTCTCGACGAATGGCTGCTGCCGGTGGCAAGCCCGGCCTTCCTGGCCGCGCATCCCGAGCTGCGCAGGCCGCAGGATCTGAGGGGTGCCTGGCTGCTGCACGACGTGAGCCCGTGGGACGGTGCGCAAGCATTCGAGGAATGGCGCCACTGGCTGCAGGTGGCGGGGGTGGAGGCGCAGGTGGGCGAACTTGACGCGGGCCAGCGCTTTAACCTGTCGCAGCTGGCCGTGGGTGCGGCGCTGGCCGGGCAGGGCATCGCAATGGGACGCTCGGCGCTGGTGCTGGAAGATATCGAGGCCGGCAGGCTGGTCGACCTGTTCGGCATCCATGCGCGCTCGCAGGCGTCTTACTTCTTCGTCTGCGCGCACGGGCAGACGCCGCCTGTCGCCATGGTGGAGGATTGGCTGGCTGCCGAGGGCGCGCGCTTCGAGGCGGCGCGGGCCAAGGTGCTCGACGTGCAGGCACGCGGCGCGAAGGCCACCGCAAGGTGACAAAGCGCTCAATGCCCGGCATAGTTTGCGGCTTTCGTGCCGCATAGGGCGGCTTTCCGACTTTCCTGCTTTCCGGCGTTCGAGTTACTGATGGAATTTCCTGTCCTGATCCTGGCGCTGGGCGCCGTCGTGGCCGGCTTCGTGCAAGGCTTGTCCGGGTTTGCCTTCGGCATGGTGGCCATGTCCTTCTGGGTCTGGATCGTGGAGCCGCGCCTGGCCGCGACGATGGCGGTGTTCGGTTCGCTGACCGGGCAGGTGGTGGCGGCGGTGACGGTGCGGCGCAGCTTTTCACCTCGGCAGTTGCTGCCCTTCGTGGCCGGCGGCATCCTGGGCATTCCCATCGGCGTGGCGATCCTGCCAGCGCTCAATCCCAGCGTGTTCAAGGCTTGCCTGGGTGGGCTGCTGGTCATCTGGTGTCCGCTGATGCTGATGTCCAGGCAACTACCCCGCATCCGGGCCGGCGGGCGGGTGGCTGATGGCGTGATCGGCGCGGCCGGGGGCATCATGGGCGGAATCGGCGGCTTTACCGGCGTCATCCCCACGCTGTGGTGCACCCTGCGCGGGCTGGCCAAGGACGAGCAGCGCGCCATCATCCAGAGCTTCAACCTGGCCACGCTGGCGGTGACCATGGCGACCTATGTCGGCACCGGCATCGTCACGCGCGACATGCTGCCCATGTTCCTGGTGGTGGGGCCGGCCATGCTGGTGCCCAGCATCCTGGGCGCGCGGCTGTACATCGGCATCAGCGAGATCGCATTTCGCAGGATCGTGCTGAGCCTGTTGACCGCATCCGGCGTGGCGCTGCTGTCTGCCTCGCTGCCGAAGCTGCTGGGGACGTTGCACTGATTGGCCATTGAGACCTGGGCCCGCGTGCGCAGCGGATCAGGTGTGAAAGGTCTCGGTCTCGGTCTCGGTTTCGGTTTCGGTTTCCGCCTGCCGTTGCGCATCGAGGCTGCCGCGCTCGAACTCCGCGATCACCTGCGCTCCGAACAGCAGCAAGGTGGCGGCAATCTCCAGGCTCCGCAACATCCGTATTCTCTCAATGTGGTGCATCGAGCGCCACACGGCAAGCCGTGGTTGTCCTACACAGACTTGCGGCATTCTCCGACAGAAACGCCGGCAGGCAAGACTATGCTTGGATGAAACATGGCGCGCGCCACGCGCACATGCCTGTTGCCTCGCCGGCATTCACGCGACACGCACGCGACCATCACGACAGGAACCGCAACCCCATGGCTGATCTGAAAGCCGGCCCCGCTGCACAAAGCCAGTCGTCTGCCTGCGCGGATGCCGTTGCCGGCGCCGACGAAGGCCGGCAGGCTGCCGCTGCCAGCCAGCCGCCGGCGTCTGACGCCGCAACTGCGGGCGCATCGGCGACCCAGCCTGCCGTGGCCGCAACCCTTCCTGTCGTCCCGTCCAGGCGCGGCGACCTGGCTCTGACCATCCTCGCGGTGCTCGCGTCGCTCTACACGCTGCACCTTGCCAGCGCTTTCGTGATCCCCGTGGTGCTGGCGGTGGTCGTCGCCTACATGCTCGATCCGCTGGTCACCGTGCTGTGCGCACGGCGCATCCCGCGCGTGCTCGGTGCCTCGCTGGTGCTGCTGGCGCTGCTGGCTGGCGTGGTCTGCTGCGCATACTTGTTGCAGGATCAGGTTGCCGGCCTGATCGACCGCTTGCCGGAAGTGGCCACCAAGCTGTCGCGCTCCGTGGGCGCCTTGCTCAGCGGCGACGACTCGATGGTGCAAAAGATCCGGCGGGCGGCCACGGTGCTGGGTGGCACCGGGCAAGGGCCGCCCGTGCGTGGCTCCCGGATCGTGGTGGAGCGCGCCGGGGATTCGCTCAACAATATCCTGCTGGCCGGTTCGGTCGGCGCCTTTGCCGTCGCCGGGCAGGCCGCGGTGGTGTTGTTCCTCGCCTTTTTCATGCTGGTGTCCGGAGACATGTTCAAGCGCAAGTTCATCAAGATGGCGGGTACCACGCTGTCGCAGAAGAAGATCAGCGTGCACATGCTCGACGAGATCAACCGGCAGATCCAGCGTTATATGGTGATGCTGCTGGTCACCAACGCCATGGTGGGCGCGCTGACCTGGTTCCTGCTGAAATGGCTGCAAGTGGATAACGCCGGCACGTGGTCGCTGGCCGCCGCGGCGTTGCACCTGGTGCCTTACTTCGGTGCGGTGCTCATTGCGGTTTGCATCGGGCTTGCCGCCTTCATGCAGTCAGGTGACTTCGCGCTGGCGGCAATGTCGGCAGGCGGCTCGCTGCTGGTCGCCACGCTGATCGGCGCGCTGGTGACCACCTGGATGACGGGGCGCATGGCCAAGATGAACGCCGTCGCGGTGTTCGTCGTGCTGCTGCTCTTCACCTGGCTATGGGGCACCTGGGGCGTGCTGCTGGCGATTCCCATCGCCGTGATCGCCAAGGTGGTGGCGGATCATGTGCAGGGTCTGGAAGTGCTGGCGGAGTTTCTGGGCGAGTGAGGCTGGCTTAATCCGCAGCCACATAGCGCGCCACCAGGGCCGCCACATCGGGCGGGACCGCATCCGCCGCACACGCCCGCAGATGCAGCATCTGTCCCGTCGACAGCGTCATTGCCGCATCCCGCTCGCCAAAACGCAGGGTGCCTTCGGCAAACACGCGCACCTGGCAATCTTCCTGGCTCATCGACACAAACTGCAACGGCAGCACTTTTTGTGGACCATTGCCCGCGGCTATCCATAACCACTGGTATTTGCGCGAGCGCGGCGCGTCGGCAGGCAAGCCGATGCGCTTGATTTCCAGCACTGCGCCCGCGGCCGCGGTGAAGGCAAAGAGAATCTGGTAGGGGGAAGAGGCTGCAGGGGGGGGCGTCATGGCTGGCTGGATATCAGCAGGAAACGGGAGCGTGATTCTACCCGCGGCCGAGCGCGCCAGCGTCGCGCAACCCGCGCATATCGATAGGCGAACACCTTCATTCCCTGCCCATGGGCGCGGCGCTAACATCGCTGCCAAGCGAGCCGGCATCACAAGTGCCGGTCGCGCCTTGATAACAGCGGCCAGCTTGCGCGCCGCCGCGCATCGGCGTGGCGCGCGAAGAGCCGCAACCCTGAGTGTGGAGCCTGCATGCAACGCCGTAGCCTGTTCGAATCCATCGCCCTGGCTGCCGCCATGATCGTGTTGCCCGCCGCGCACGCCGCCGACCAGGTGGTGCGCCTTGGCACCATGAGCGGCCCCGACGCGCAGATCTGGGAGGTCGTGCGGACCGTGGCCAAGCGCAGCGGCCTGGACGTGAAGATCATCGAGTTCAACGACTATGCGCAGCCGAATGCGGCGCTGGATGCCGGGGACCTGGACGCCAACAGCTTCCAGCACCAGCCCTTTCTCGACAGCCAGATCGAGGCGCGGCACTACAAGATCGCCAACGTCGGCCTGACGTACGTGGCGCCAATGGGCTTTTACTCCAAGAAGCTCAAGTCGTTGAAGGCACTGCCGGACGGTGCCAAGGTGGGCATCCAGAACGATCCCTCCAATGGCAACCGCGCGCTGCTGCTGTTGCAGAAAGAAGGCCTGGTCACGCTGCGCGATGGCGCTGGCAAGAACGGCAAGAATGCTACGCCGCTCGATATCAAGGCCAATCCCCGCAAGCTGAAGATCGTGGAACTGGACTCGGCCATCCTGCCGCGCTCGCTCGATGACCTGGCCGTGGCTTCCATCAACACCGACTACGCGGTCAAGGCCGGCCTCAGCCCGGCCAAGGATGCGATTGCCACCGAAGACCTGCGCGGCCCCTATGCCAACCTGATCGCGGTGCGCACGCAAGACAAGGACAAGCCGTGGGTCAAGCCGCTGGTGGCGGCCTACCAGTCGCAGGAGGTGCGCGAGTTCCTGGCCACGCAGTTCAAGGGCGCGATCCTGCCGGCGTTCTGACGGCGCGCTTTCGAGGGATAGCGCCGGCTATGCGGCCAGCGCTTCCTCGACAAACAGCAGGCGGTCATTGCCCCAGAACAATTCGTCGCCGACGAAAAAGCTTGGGGCGCCGAACACGCCGCGCGCTACCGCGGCCTCGGTGGCCTGCTTCAGCGCATCCTTCACCGCCGGGTCATCGATCATCGCCAGCACCCGTCGCGCGTCGAACCCGGCGGCGGTGAGCGCGGCGCCAATCTCGGCTGGGTCGTTCAGGTTACGTTGCTGCTCCCACATGGCGGCGAAGATCGTCTCCACATAGCGGTGGAACGCGGCCTCGTCCTGCAACTGGAAGCCGACCGCGGCGCGCATCAACGCCAGCGTATTGACCGGAAAATGCGGATTCTGCTGGAGGTTGGCACCGTACCGGCGCGACCAGCGCGCGGTGTCGGTCTTTGACCAGCGGCCCTTGGCTGGGATCTCCGCGGGGCTGTGGTTGCCGGTGGCCTTGAACACGCCGCCCAGCAGGATAGGCCGCCATACGATCTGTGCGCCGGTGCGCTGCGCCACGCGCGGCAATTCCTTGTAGGCCAGGTAGGAATACGGGCTGCCGAAGTCGAAATAGAATTCCACTTGCTTGCTCATGCCGTCGTCTCCGCTGGTTGTGGTGTTTTGTTGTTGATGGCTTTCATGTGTTGATGGCTTTCATGGCTTTGGCCCGCAGGGCTTACCACGGCTCGATCCACGGACGGATATCCAGCTCGTGCGTCCACGCGTCGCGCGGCTGCTGGTGCAGCATCCAGTAAGTGTCGGCGATGTGCTCCGGATTGACGATGCCGTCGTCCTGCTTGGTGGCGTAGCGGTCGGGGAAGTTCGAGCGGATGAAATCGGTGTCGATGGCGGCGTCCACCACCAGGTGCGCCACGTGGATGTTCTTCGGCCCAAGCTCTCGTGCCATGCTCTGGGCCAGCGCGCGCAGGGCATGCTTGGCGCCCGCGAAGGCGCTCATGCCATCGCGCCCGCGCAGGCTGGCGGTAGCACCGGTGAAGAAAATCGAGCCGTGCCCGCGAGGCAGCATCACGCGGGCGGCCTCGCGCCCCATCAGGAAGCCGCCGAAGCAGGCCATCTCCCAGACCTTGAAGTACACGCGGGAGGTGGTTTCGAGTACGGAAAACCGCACATTGGCGCCGATATTGAAGATCGCCACCTCCAGCGGCGCGATCTCGCGCTCGATGCGCTCGATCAGCGCCACCGTCTCGTCCTCCTTGCGGGCGTCGCAGGCAAAGCCGTAGGCTTCGCCGCCCTCGGCGCGGATCTGCTCGACCAGCGGCGCGAGCTTGTCGGCACTGCGGCGCGTCACGCAGGCGATATAACCCTCGCGGGCAAAACGGCGCGCAATGGCGCCGCCAGTGGCGTCGCCGGCACCCACCACAAGGATCGCTTTCTTGTTGGACATGGCTTGTCTCTAGTCTTGGAATGATCCGCCGGCGATGGCCGGGCGGGTTTTCTGCGTTCGTGCCCACGCGGACCGCTTCCATCGGAAGTGGATCCGACACAAGATAAACGATCGTTTGGGAAACGAACGTTATGGTATGAATGCGGGGCGCGTCAATCGGCATCTGCCCCAGGACAATCTCAGGCACTGCAATGCGTTATTCCGCAACTCACAAAGCTGCCAACCGCGAGCGGGTGCTGGAGGCCAGCGGCGCGCTGGTCAAGCGCGAGGGCTTTGCATCGACCGGCGTTGACCAGTTGATGGGCGCCGCCGGCCTGACCGGCGGGGCCTTCTACAGCCATTTCGATTCCAAGCAGGCATTGCTGCGCGAAGGGGTTGAGCGCGAACTGCAACGCAGCCGGGAGCTGTTGCTGCCCGACGGGGAGGCAGCCTGGGGCGTCATGTCGCAGTGCGTCGGGGCGCTGATGCTGGCGCGCACGGTGGCCAACCAGGATGTGGCCAGGGAGATATTGAAGGGGGCGCGGACGATGTTGGAGCGTGCTGGCGGTGCTGCGGGTGACTTGCGGGTGTAGCGCAACGCGCTTTGTTTTAACATGCGGGCTGCACATACAGACAGGACCCCCACCGATGAGGAACGTCATCCTGATTCCCGTTGTTTCGGCCTTGCTTGCCTTTGGCAGCACAGCCTGCGCCCAGGTCGATGACAAGTCCAAGCCCCAGGCGCTGATTCAGACCGTGACGCAGCAGTTGCTGCGTGAGGTGCGCGCCCGCGCGGTCGCCCCGGGCGATATCCAGCGCATCACGACGATCGTGAACAAGGACATCCTTCCGTACACCGATCTGAACCGCACCACGCAGCTCGCCATGGGCCGTTACTGGCGCACCGCAACGCCGGCGCAGCAGCAACAAGTGGTGGAGCAGTTCAAGCTGCTGCTGATCCACACTTATGCCGGCGCTATCGCGCAACTCCGCCCGGACCAGCAGATCGAGTATCCGCCGTCGCGCATCGAGCCGGCCGAGACGGACGTGGTGGTGCGCACGGTCGCCACCAATATGAAAAGCGGCCAGCCTGTGCAGATCGACTACCGTCTGCACAAGACGCCGGAAGGCTGGCGCGTGTATGACCTGAACGTGCTGGGGGCCTGGCTGGTGCAGACCTACCGGCAGCAATTCAACGACAAGATTCAGCAAAGCGGGGTGGATGGGCTGATCCAGTCACTGACCGAGCGTAATGAGCGGCTTGTGTCTGGCAGGCAGTAGGGGCGTCCAAGGGGCCATGCGGGCTGTATGCCCTGGATCCGGACCGACTGTCCGGCTGCTTGCGGCAACCGTGCGCCCAGTCAGGGTAAATCGCCGCATGACCCCGGCGATTCGCCGGCCCGGCACCACCGGCCAGAATCCGGGCACACGGCAGCCCTTGCACCGTTGAGCCAGACTTGCTCTTCATGCAGTTGCGACGAGGTTGAAGGGGCGGTGTCGAAGGCAACCTGAAGTGCGTGCGCAACATGGGTATCTTCGATGGGAAGCTCCCAGGTCAGGAATAGCTGGATGCAATCCTGGCCGGGCGGGAAGTCGGCCACATGAAACCCGCTGCTGTGGCGTTGAATCACGCCATGAGGCTGGCAAGTATCGAATATCACAACCGTACCCCGGGACAGGGGGATTCGAAGACCCAACGAGGGGAAATGCAAGTCCTGCCCCCTGTCTTCGCTCAGGAATAGATTGCAAAAGGCCGCACCGCCATACTGCGCGCCGTCATGGTGGTACCTCGCGCCGCGGCAGGCCATGAGGGCTACGTCGCTGCCGGCAAGCACCCCGGGCAGTCCAAGCGCGCACGCCCAATCGGACACCGCCTGCACGCATCGCGCGTAGTCCGGCCAGCGCGCCCGCGCCCGCGCCAAAGGCATTGCCTCGACATCCCCGGGTTCCAGGACCAGGCGGGACGATATCTCCCTTGCCCAATCCGCAAGCAGACGCGCCGGGGGCATGGGAACGTCGACCCTGCCGCATGGCACGATGTCGCTGACGCATCGACTGCGAATGCCGTCGCCGCTCCAGAAGTAGGAAGTGAGAAGGTCTTGTGCTTGATGCTGTTGAGGGCGGTGATTCATCTGTACACGTGTCATGCGGCTGTCTCGATACTGTAGCGGATCGTAGCGCCAAGGTTCGCCCATGGTCCGTCTGTTATCTATTGCATCCACGGGTTGACTCCGCCGTCGGAAGCGGCTAACCAGCGTGCACCTGGCGGAGGTCGCCCGCCAGCCGGATAAATGGCCGGAAACCGCTGTCCAGGAATGCCAAGCTCACCGGCATGCACGCCTGCAGCCGGTCAACACCCGCCGTTCGACAACCTGTACTTTGCCAAAGCGTATTTCCAGCACAAACGCAACGCAGGCGACGGTACGCTGACCGTGGCGGGCAACCGCCAAAGTCAGCCAATTCCCGCTAGCCTTCGGGCGTCGATCATCATGTTCGCGCCCAGCACAAGCAGAACCGCGCCCATGGCCCAGCGCTGGGCCAGCAAGAGTCCCGGCCGGTGCGACAGGAGCTTTGCCATGCTGCCGGCGCAGATCGCCACGGCGCCGTTGACGGTGGCGAACGCGATAATCAATGAGGAACCGAGCACGAGTGATTGCTCTAGGACGTTGCCGTTCCGATAGTTGATGAATTGGGGCAAGACCGACAGGAAGGTCATCGCCAGCTTGGGATTCAACAGGCTGGTGGTCGCGCCCATCGCGAACAACCGCCGGCGGCGTTCGTGCGGCAGGTCGCGGACTTCGAGCGGGGAGCGGCCACCAGGCTTCACGGCCTGCCACGCCAGATAGGACAGATAGGCAGCGCCCACCGCGCCCAGGATGCTGCTGGCGTAGGGCACGCTCAGGAAAAATGCCGTGATGCCAAACGCCGCGCCAAACATATAGAAAAGGTATCCGAGCATGACGCCAGCCAGGGACACGAGCCCGGCCTTGCGTCCTTGCGCAATGGAGCGTGACATCACGTAGACCATGTTCGGGCCAGGCGTCACGGCTAGCATGCCCCCGACCGCTAAAAATCCGTAGATCGATTCCGTACCGTGCATTTTCGGGGTTCCCCAGTGGACATCGACTGCAGTATCCACTTGGTGAATGGCTAAGTAAAACGGGTTAAACTGAAGTTTTTGTTCAGATTTTCTGATTAATATGAAAAAGCTCGATCTGGACGTCATTGAGATGGTGGTGGCGGTGGCCGACACCGGCTCGTTTGCCCGGGGGGCGCAGGCCGTACACCGGTCCGCGTCGGCGGTGAGCATGCAGATCAAGGCGCTTGAGGAGTCGCTTGGCAAGCCGTTGTTTGTGCGGACCACGCGGCACGTGACGATTACCGCCGAGGGAAAGACGCTGCTGGACCATGGCCGTCGCATGCTCGCGATGCGCGAGGAGGCGTGGGCGTCGATCGTGCGCCCGGAAATGAAGGGGCGTGTCACCATCGGCGTGCCTGACGACTACGCCTCTTCGTTGCTGCCGTCGGTCCTCAGGCAGTTCGCGGTGGCGCACCCGCGAGTGGAAATCCGGGTGATCGGCATGCCTAGCAGTGCGCTCGTGCCATTGCTCAAGGACAACACGCTCGACCTGGCCTGCCTGACTAAAGCCAAGGGCATCGCCGGCGAATTCATCCGGTTCGAGCCGATGGTCTGGGTCGGGTCGGCCGTGAGGAAAGTGTGGAACGAGCGCCCGCTGCCCATCGCCGTTTTCGCCCATGGCAGCACGGCGCGCGCCAATGCCATCAGCGCGCTGCAGCGGGAGAACATCAAATACCGCATGTCCTACGAAAGCCCGAGCCTGCTGGGCCTTGTCAGCATGGTCGAAGCGGGGCTTGCGGTGGCCCCCCTGGCGAGATGCAGCGTACCCGGGCATCTTGTTCAGCTATCCCAGGGCGACGGCTTGCCGCCACTGGCTGAACTCGAAATCGTCCTCGCCCGCAGTTCGCGCTCAGCGCGGCCGCCCTGTGATTATCTGGCTGAACAGATTCTGGTTGAGTTGAGAACCTGAGGAGAACCCGAGGGAGCCGCATGGTGAGGCGTCCACCGATGAACGCAGAGGTGGTGTGGCGTTCGCCGATGGAGTAGCGCTGCAGCGGGCTGGCATAGAGGTGGCTGCCGGGTGGCGTGTACAGGGTGATGGCTCAATCGTCCGCCACCTTGCGCGAGCGCCAGCGGCCGTCACTTTGCTTGCAGAACCAGCCAGTCCAGTTGTCTTCCTGGTCCGCCCGTCTGAGCTGCATCTTCAATTGCCGGCAGGACTGGCCCTTGTCGGTCTTGCTGCGCAGTGGCGTCAATTGACCTTCGATCGGTTTGCGCTTGCCTTGCGCGGGGGAGGTCCAGGGCGCCATGGTGCCGTCGGTGCCGTCATTCAGCACCTTGCCCACGCTCTGGGCGAGCGAAGCCGATTCCTTCTGGCTCATGTTGCCGATGACGGTGCCGTGGATGAAGGTGTCGAGGTAGGCGAACGCGGGTGCCGCCGGGGCGAGCAGGGCGGCGCAGAGTAGCGTGGTGCGGAGCAACGGGTGCCGGGTCATGGCGGGGTCCTTGGCGGAATGTCGAAAACGGCTGAGGCAAGGCATGGCAGCAGGCAACAATGTGCTTGAAACAATGCATGTCGACGCCTGCGCCGGAAGGTCTGGCCTGCCACCTTGCTGCCAACTTAGTCCACGCCGGTGTCAAAAGGCAATGCAGACCGTTTGCGCCGAGGCTTAAGGAAAATGAGCCCGGCTGATGGAGGCTGGACGGACTGCCCGACCTTAGCGAAGCAGTGGCGCGAACTGAAGTGAAAGTTCTCGGCGTGTGAATTAAGTCTTGTGGCGAACGCGACATCCGGAATCGGTGTGTCAGGCGGCACTTTGAGCAGATGTCACTTTCTACCGAGTCTGATATGACATCTTTCAACAGGCATGCCGCGTGGCCGCGGGATTTTTCTTGTGGCGCGAGGCTAGCGGTAAAGCCGCCCATGTGCCGGAGCTGGGCCGCCCTCAGCGCGGCGCCGGTTGTCTACTGCCCCGGTCCCGCCAGTCAATATCGCCTTGACATCCTTACGTACGATATATATCGTAAGATATGTTTTTCGATATGTAGGAGTCGTGCCAATGCGTCACCATCCTCTTCTGGGCAGGCTTACCCATCACATGCTTGCCCATCTGTCTTCTCATTTTTCCTTTCATGCCTCGCATTCCTCGCACCACGGCGAGCGCCATGGCCGCCATGCGATTGGCCGCCACCACCACGGCGGCGGCCCCGGCGGCTTCTTTGGCGGCGGTGGCGATGGTTTCGACGGCGACGGCGATAGCTGGCGGCGCGGCCGCAAGTTCAGCTCGGACGATCTTCAACTCATGCTGCTGTCCTTGCTGGAAGAAAAGCCCAGCCATGGCTACGAGCTGATCAAGGCGCTGGAGGCCCGCACCAACGGCTTCTACAAGCCCAGCCCGGGCATGGTCTATCCGGCCCTGACCTTCCTCGAAGAACTCGGCTACGCCACGGTGGACACCGAGGGCAACAAAAAACGCTATCAGCTGGCGGGGCCGGGCCTGGCCCATCTCGACGCCAACCGCGAGCGGCTGGCCCTGATGCTCAACAAGCTCAAGCACGTGGCGCGCAAGATGGAGTGGGTGCGGCGCGCGCTGTCGGGTGAAGCCGCCGAGCCGGGTGCGGCGGGCGTAGCCGCCGACGAGCGTGAAGCCGCGGGCGGCTGGCTGCCCGAGTTCGTCGAGGCGCGCGTGGCGCTCAAGCGGGCGCTGCTGCTGCGCACCGATGCCACGCCGGACGAGCAGCGTCGCATCGCCGCCATCCTGGCGCGGGCAACCGCCGAGATCAACGCCGGCCCGGGCGGCCAGGGTGCCTAGTGCTGACCCGCATCCCGACACTCCACATGCCGTATTCCTCATTCCCGTCAACCAGGAAATCCATGACTACTCGCGACCTGATCGTGCAACGCGTTCGCCATGAACTCAAGATGCGCTTGCTGCAAGTGGTGCGTACCCAGGCGGTGTCGCCGCAACTGCTGCGCGTGACGCTGGCTGGCGAAGACCTGAAGGGCTTTGTCTCCGCGTCTTTCGACGACCACATCAAGGTGTTCTTCCCCGCGCCGGGGCAAAGCAAGCCCGCGCTGCCGGAGCCTGGTCCCAATGGCCCCGTGTTTGCCGAAGGCCAGCCGAAGCCCGCCGCGCGCGACTACACGCCGCGCCGCTACGATGCCGCCGCCGGTGAGCTCGATATCGAGTTCGTGCTGCATGGCGACGGCCCCGCCTCCACCTGGGCCGCGCAGGCCGCACCCGGCCAGTATCTGGGCGTGGGCGGCCCGCGTGGGTCGTTCGTGATTCCCGAGGGCTTCGACTGGCACCTGCTGGTGGGCGACGAAACCGCGCTGCCTGCCATCGGACGGCGCCTCGAGGAGTTGCCGTCCGGCGTGCGCGCGCTGGTGGTGCTGGCGGTGGACAACGCCGCCGCCGAAATCCCGCTGCCCAGCCGCGCCGACGTGGAGATCCACTGGCAGCACCGTGACAGCGCACCGGCAGAGAGCGCCGCCGGGCTGCTGGAACAAGCCTTACGCGAGGTTACGTTGCCGCGCGGCGAAGGCTATGTCTGGGCGGCTGGCGAGGCCGCGTCGATTCGCGCCGTGCGTCAGTACCTGGTGGGCGAGCGCGGCATCGAGAAGGGCCGCATCCGCGCGGCCAGCTACTGGAAGGCCGGTGCCGCCGCCGTGCACGAGAACATCGACGACTGAGCGGCGCATGCCGGGGGGCAGTGCATGCCTTGAAGGCCGGATCAACTGGTTTTACAATGCAACCGCCTCGCCATTGGCGCCGCATTCCGCGGCGCACCGTATCTGGCGAGTGAAACGGAGTTGCACTATGGTCCGGCGAACCAGCCTGGAAGGCGCTGCATGTCCCGTGGCCCGCTCGCTCGATGTGATCGGCGACTGGTGGTCGCTGCTGATCGTGCGCGATGCCTTCGATGGCTTGCGGCGCTTTGGCGAGTTCCAGCGCAGCCTTGGCCTGGCGAAGAACATCCTTGCCGGCCGGCTGCGCACGCTGCTGGCGCACGGCATTCTGGAGCAGGTGCCGGCCTCCGACGGCAGCGCCTACCAGGAGTACGTGCTGACGCCGAAAGGGCGCGCGCTGTTCCCGGTGGTGGTGGGCTTGCGGCAGTGGGGCGAAGCGTTCTTCTATGTCCCCGGCGAGCCGCATTCGGTGCTGGTGGACAGCAAGGCTGGCAAGCCCGTGCGCCCGCTCGAGGTGCGCGCCGAGGATGGCCGGTTGCTCGGGCCCGACGATGCGGTGGTGCGCAAGGCCGGCGTGCCCGGTGCGTAGCGGTGCCGCGCCCGGCTTGCAAAAGCCGTAGACGCGGCCGGTATTCGCCGCTAAGATCTTTCCGGTCAGCCGCACCAACGGCTGGCAGCGTCGCTCGGACGGTTCCGGGCGCTTACGTTCAAGGAAAATCCATGTCAGCCTCCGCAGGCAAGCGCCGCTTCGCGCGTATCGATCGTCTTCCCCCGTACGTCTTCAATATCACCGCCGAGCTGAAAATGGCGGCGCGCCGCCGTGGCGAAGACATCATCGACATGAGCATGGGCAACCCGGACGGCGCCACGCCGGCGCATATCGTTGCCAAGCTGACCGAAGCCGCGCAGCGCCCCGATACCCACGGTTACTCCGCCTCCAAGGGCATCCCCCGACTGCGCCGCGCTATCTCGCACTGGTATCGCGAGCGTTACGACGTCGAGATCGATCCGGACACCGAGGCCATTGTCACCATCGGCTCCAAGGAAGGGCTGGCCCACCTGATGCTGGCCACGCTCGATCGCGGCGACACCGTGCTGGTGCCCGACCCGAGCTATCCCATCCATATCTATGGCGCGGTGATTGCCGGGGCCGATATCCGCTCCGTGCCGCTGGTGCCGGGCGTGGACTTCTTCGCCGAGATGGAGCGCGCCATTCGCGGCAGCTATCCCAAGCCGAAGATGATCGTGCTGGGCTTTCCGTCGAATCCCACCGCGCAATGCGTTGAGCTGGATTTCTTCGAGCGCGTGATCGCGCTGGCGCGCAAGCACGATATCTTCGTGGTGCACGACCTGGCCTACGCCGACATCGTGTTCGATGGCTGGAAGGCGCCTTCGATCATGCAGGTGGAAGGGGCGAAAGACATCGCCGTGGAGTTCTTCACGCTGTCCAAGAGCTACAACATGGCGGGCTGGCGCATCGGCTTCATGGTGGGCAACCCGGATCTGGTGGCCGCGCTCACGCGCATGAAGAGCTATCACGATTACGGCACGTTTACCCCGCTGCAGGTGGCCGCCATTGCCGCGCTGGAAGGCGACCAGCAATGCGTGAAGGAGATTGCCGCGCACTACCAGACGCGCCGCGACGTGCTGGCGCGCGGGCTGATCGAATCCGGCTGGCCGGTGGAGATTCCCAAGGCGTCGATGTATATCTGGGCGCGCATCCCCGAGCCGTATCGCGCGCTGGGCTCGCTGGAGTTCTCCAAGCAACTGCTGGCCAAGGCCAAAGTCTGCGTCTCGCCCGGCATCGGCTTTGGCGACTATGGCGACGAGTACGTGCGCTTCGCGCTGATCGAGAACGAGGCGCGCATCCGCCAGGCGGTGCGCGGCATCAAGGCGATGTTCCGCGCGGACGGGCTGGTGAAGGTGCCGGTGGACGAGCACCAGCCGAGCGGCCACGCGCCGAAGCCCAAGGACTGAGTGCGTGGTTTTACTCGCATGCACGTGACCACACGCCGGCACCATGCCGGCGTGCGACCATCAGGCATGCCCTGATCGGCCAAGCATGGCCAGCGGGTGGGGCTCACGCGGCCATGCGCTGTCGAAGAACGACTGCACCACGGCCTCGCTGACCTCGCTCGCATCCTTCACGCGCCAGCGCGGCGCATTGTCCTTGTCGACGATCAGCGCGCGCACCCCCTCGATGAAATCGCCCTGCGAGAACGCGTGCGACACCACGCCGAGCTCCATGCGGAAGCAATCGGCAAGATCCAGGTCGCGGCCGCGCAGCAGCAATTCCCGCGTGACCGCCATCATCAGCGGCGACCGCCCGCGCAGGATATCGAGCGTGCGCGCGGCCCAGTCGGCGTAGGCCGGGTCGGATTCCGCGGCCAGGCTGTCGAGCAGGCCAGCCACGCTGGCGTCTGCCCGAAAATGCCGCAGCACGGCAGGCAGCACCGACTGCAGCGGCGCCGCCTGCTCGCCGGCGTCAGGCGTTGCCTGCAGCGCGGCGCGCAGGTCCGCCAGCACGTCGCCTGTCCGGTTGATGGCTGCCAGCGTCTGCTCGAAGTGCTCCAGGCTTGCGGCAGGCACGGCGATGTCGGCCAGCTTGCACAGCAGCGTATCGGCAGCGCCAAGCGTCACGCCCGTCAGCCCGACATAGAGCGCCAGGGCCAGCGGGAGCTTCGACAAGAAATGGCTCGCACCCACATCGGGCACCAGGCCGATGCCGGTCTCCGGCATGGCCACGCGCGAGCGCTCGGTGACCACGCGCAGGTGCGCGGCCTGCGCCAGGCCCATGCCGCCGCCCATGACAATGCCGTCCATCAGCGCCACGACCGGCTTGGGGTAGCAGTGCAGGCGATAGTCGAGCTGGTACTCGTCCACGAAAAACTGGCGATGCAGCGCCGTACCCGCGTGGAAGCTGTCGTATAGCGCGCGGATGTCGCCGCCGGCGCAGAACGCCTTGGGGCCCGCGCCGCGCAGCACCACCGCGGCGATGTCGTCGCGCGCGGCCCAGGCGGCAAGCTGCGCATCGAGCAGGCCGATCATCGGGTAGGACAAGGCGTTCAGCTGGCGCGGCCGGTTGAGCGTGATCAGGCCGATGCCGTTGATCTCGTCGAAGCGCACCTCGTCGTCCGCGCTTGGCGCGGCTGCGGGGCGTTCCTGGGCGGCATCGTTCGGGTTCAGGCGCATGGCGTGGCTCCTAGGCATTGCGCCATTGCGGCGCACGTTTTTGCAGGAAGGCGTTGACGCCTTCGCGCTGGTCCTCGCCGTCGAACAGATCGACAAAGCGCTCGCGCTCCAGCGCCAGCGCCGGGCCGCGCGGCACGCCCTGGCGCGCCAGGTGCACCAGCTGCTTGCTGTAGGCCGCCGCGCGCGGGCTCACATTGCTGGCGCGCTCGGCCAGGCGCAGCGCCGCGTCCAGCGCCTGGCCCGTGGGCACCATCTCTTCCACCAACCCGATGCGCAGCGCGGTGGCGGCATCGATGCGCTCGTTGGCCAGGATCATGCGCTTGGCCCAGCCCTCGCCCACCAGCCAGGGCAGGGTTTGCGTGCCGCAGCCACACGGCAGCAGGCCGACGCCGGCCTCCGGCAGCGCCATCTGGGCCTGTTCCTCGGCAATGCGCACGTCGCAGGCCAGCGCGCATTCCAGCCCGCCGCCCATGGCATAGCCGTTGATCGCCGCGATCACCAGGGGGCGTGCGTTTTGCAGCGCCTCGAAGGCGGCACCGAAGCGTTGCGCCATCAGCCGCGCATGAGCGCGATCGCCGTCGGCAAAACCATTGAGGTCGGCGCCGGCGCTGAAGAAGCGGCTGCCGTCGCCGGTGATCACGATGGCGCGCACGCGCGTGTCCGCATTCAGCGCGGCCACGAGTTGCTGCAACTGTGCCAGCCCCTCGGCGTTGAACGCATTGGCGGGCGGGCGCTTGAGGGTGAGGCGGGCGATATGCCCGTCGATGACGTGCTCGATCATGCTTTCGGCTCCTCTTTTGCCTGGTATTGGCGGATCACGCCCGAGAAGTCGAGCTGTCCGTCGCCGGCCTGGCTCACCGCCTGGTAGATCTGCTGGGCCAGTGCCCCGAGGAACAGCGGTTGCCGCACGCTGCGGGCAGCATCCGTGGCCAGGCCCAGGTCCTTGAGCATCAGGTCCGCGCCAAAGCCGCCGCTATAGCCGCGCGAGGCCGGCGCGGTCTCGATCACGCCCGGGTAGGGGTTGCAGGTGTCGGCGGCCCAGCAACGGCCGGTGGAGGTGTTGACGATCCCGGCCAGCACGCCGGCGTCGATGCCTAGCTTGACCCCGAGCGCCATGGCTTCGGACACGCCGATCATGGAGATGCCGAGGATCAGGTTGTTGCAGATCTTGGCGACCTGTCCGGTGCCGGTGTCGCCGCAATGGACGATGTTGCGGCCCATGCAGGACAGCACGGGTTTCAGTTGTTCGAACAGGGTCGGTTCGGCGCCGACCATGAACGTCAGCGTACCGGCCTGCGCGCCGCCGGTGCCGCCGGAGACAGGGGCGTCGGCAATCGGGTTGCCTTGCCGTTTGGCCTCGGCGGCCAGTGCGCGGATGGTGGCCGGGTCGATGGTGCTGGAGTCCACTAGCGGTACGCCGGGCCGTACGCCGGCAAGGACGCCTTCCGGGCCGAGGTAGGTGGCGCGGACGTGAGTGGCGGCCGGCAGCATGGTGATGACGAAGTCGGCTTCGGCGGCGGCCTTGCGGGCGGAGGGGGCTACGGCTGCGCCGTCGGCTTGCAGGGCTGACAGGGCGGTGGGGTTGAGGTCGAAAACGGTCAGGGCGTGGCCTGCCTTGAGCAGGTTGCGGGCCATGGGGGCACCCATGTTGCCTAGGCCGATGAAGGCTATGTGCATGTTGGCTCCTTGCTCTTGGTGTTTGGTGTTTTGTGTTTTGTGTTTTGTGGTTGTGGTTGTGGCGACTGCAACTGCTTAACTTCAACGTCAAAAGCTTAAAGTCAACTGCAGTTTCACCACCCCTGCGGGGCGGCGACCTACTTTCTTGTCTTGCCAAGAAAGTAGGCAAA
>NZ_JBXASU010000012.1:0-117353 GCF_058809705.1 Cupriavidus sp. MPR-AND1C
GGGGTGCAGGGGTGCGGGCCAGGCAGGCGCGTTTCAGACGGCGAAGGCAGGCGCCTTGCCGCTGGCGATGCCGTTCGCGCGCGCTTGCGCGGCGGCGGCCGCTTCAGCGTGCGGCAGGATCCAGAAATCTCCTGCGCACACGCCGTCGAGGATGTGCCTGGCCATGGTTGCCGCCGGCATGCCCTGCGCGATGCTCGCCCGTAGCGCCTGGTTCATGCCGCCGACGCCGCTTTGCGCGCCGGCTGGCAGGTCGAGCGCAATGCCGGTGGCCACCGGGCCTGGGCATGCCACCGACACCTTGAGCGGCAAGCCCGCCGCCTGCAGCTCCATCGCCAGCCCTTCGCTCAGCGCCACCACGCCCTGCTTGGACACGGTATAGGGCGCAAGCCAGGGGCCCACGGCTAGGCCTGCCATGGAGGCGATGTTGACGATGTGCCCGCTGCCTTGCGCCGCCATGCGAGGCACGAAGACGCGCAAGCTGTGGATGACGCTCCACAGGTTGACATTCAGTACGCGTTCGAACACGGCGGCATCCAGCTCCCAGCAGGCGCCGGTCGCCAGCACGCCGGCATTGTTGAAGAGCAGGTCGACCCGGCCCAGCAGTTCGAAGCTGCGCGCGCAGAGCTGCTCGACCTGGGCAGCTTGCGCCACATCGGTTGGCAGCATGGCTATCGTTTGCGGGTGGTGCGCCAGTTCGCCGTGCACGCGCAGCAGCGCGTCGGCATCCTTGTCCGCCAGCACCAGCGCCACACCCTGCGCGGCGAGCGCTTGGGCCAGGGCCCGGCCGATGCCGCCGCCGGCGCCTGTGATCACTGCAGTCTTTCCGGTCTCGTTTGCCGCCATGGCGGTGCTCCTCTCGAAGGGGTTGAAATGGATGGCGCGCAGGATTGCGTCCTCCCATTTCTATCGGCCGGGCCCGGCCCGCGCATCGTCTGTTTGAGTGAGGAGCCAGTCGCTCCGCCAGGCTCAGGGATTGCCCTGAGAGGGGAGTTGCCTAGTCCGTTTGCGGTATGTGAGCGCGCGGCAGGAGCGTAAGGTCTGGCCTATCCGCAAGCGGTGACGCGGGTGCGGAAACAAGCGCCGGCAACGCCGTGCGGCATGAAGCGACGGCGGCATCACAGGGCGCGCGGATCAGCGCAAAATCAGTGCAAACCATGACGCGCAATACTGCCGCCGGCACAGTGGCGATCCATATAATCGGGAACCGCCGGGGGGCCGCAGTGCCCCTGTCATGGCGAACGCCGGCCGCAGAGCCAGGCGTGAATAACAGGAGACAAAGAGGTATGTTGATGGAGGCAAGCCACAGCCAGGAACCGGCGCATTGCGATGCGCCGGTGTCGCTCTCGTTGGCGGATTTCAGTACGCTGCTTGGCAAGGTCTACCAGGGGCCCATGGAGCAGGTGCCCTGGAGCAAGGCGCTGGAACTCATCCGCACCCACCTGCGTGCGAACTACGTCACGCTGATCCTGCGCTCGCCGGCCAGCGACCGGCCCGGCCTGATGGTGAATGCCAGCGAACAGGGCGGCACCACCTTGCCCGGCGAGGCCATGTACAACAACTACTACTACGCGCTCGACCCCTTCGTTGGCTTGCCCGCCGACCGCGTGGTGACGATCGACGAGCAGCTTGGCACGGGCGTGTGGTGCAACAGCGACCTGTATCAGCAGTTCCTGAAGCCGCTCGGCATCCGCTATCTGCTGGGCGCGGATATCCGCACCGACGACGGCGTGGAATGCCGCTTTCGCGTGTGCCGCAACGCCGACGCGCCGGACTTCTCCGAGGCGGACAAGACCATTTGCGCGATGCTGCTGCCGCACCTGCGGCGCGCGGTCGATCTGCACTCGCGCATGGATGTGGTGGAGTCGGAGCGCACGCTGTACGCCAGCGCCATCGACCGCATGCTGGTCGGCATGGCGATACTCGACGAGACCGGCGCCATCATGCGGACCAATTCGGCCGCGGACGAGATCCTTGCCGACAAGGACGGCATCCGTATCGCCAGGGGCTCGCTGGATGTCGAGTACGCGCAGGAGAACCGCCAGTTCCAGCGCCTGCTGCGCCAGGCCATCATGGGCCATATCGGCAACGCGCCAGCGGTGATGGAGGCGATGTCGATCACGCGGCCTTCGGGCAACGCGAAGCTGGGCGTGCTGATCCGCACGATTCCGCTGAGCGAGTGGTCGGAAGACAACAAGCGCCAGCCTTCGTGCGTGATTTTCATCCGCGACCCGGAGCGCAAGTCGCAGGCCTCGCACGAGGTGGTGCGCAAGCTGTTCGATTTCACGCCGGCGGAAACCCAGCTCGCGCTGCAACTGGCCAACGGCCTCGCGCTGGAAGAAGCGGCCGAGGAGCTCGGCATCAGCAAGAACACCGCGCGTGCCCACCTGCGCGCCATCTTCTCCAAGACCGGCGTGACCCGGCAGGCCACGCTGGTGCGCATGTTGCTCAGCAGCGTGGTGGCGCTCGGCTAAGCGCGCTAGCCCGCCGGCCTGGCGGGCTTGGCGCTGACCACCAGCGGGAACCCCTGCGGCGTGGCCAGCACCGCGCGCAGCTCGTGCGGGCCGCTGGCAAGCGGCTGCGCGATCCGCGCGCCGCGCGCCAGCAGGTGCGCGATCGCCGCGGCGATATCCTCGCCGGCTTCCAGCCGGAATGCCAGCGCGGGCTGGGAGACAAGCCGCTCCTCGCCGGCCACCAGCGCTATCGTGATGGGGCCGGCATCCAGCGCACAATAGCGCCCGGCATCGCGAAACTTCACCGCCAGGCCCAGGCCCTGCTCGAAGAACGGTAGGGCGGCGTCGATATCGTCCACCGGGTAAAGCAAGAGGTTCGATTGCATGTTGGCGCTCCTTGTCAGCGGGCTGCCGCCGCCTGGCGGCACATGGCGCCGCTGGCGTCCTCACAGGCCGCCACGAATCCGCCCAGCCGCTGGTAGACCGCCTCGCCCTGCGCGGGCGGTGCGTCGAGGCGGGCGCCGATCACGCTGACGGTGATATTGCCGCGCTCCACCTCGCGTCCCTCGGAGCGGGCGGCGCCGCCATCGTACTGGGTCCTGGCGTCTCCCAGCACCACTCCCGGGCGCGCCGGCAGCGTCGTGCCTGGCAGCGCGTGCGGCGCCATATCGTCGACGAAGACCATGTGGTAGGGCGAGTAGTCGCCATTGACCGTTTGCATGACGCCCCGGATGGCGTTGGTGCGCGGCAGGTTCACGTTCAGCCCCACGCCCGGCGGCAGCAGCGCCTCGCCCGGGCTCTTGCCGCTCGCCTGCAATTGCGTCACCAGCGCGGACACGATGCCCGCTACCCTGGCCGGCGCGTCCTCGCTGTGGTCGGCGCTCACCGCTATGGCCGGCACGCCGCGGCGCAGCGCTATTTCCAGCACGCCGATGGTGCCGGACAGGTTGACGAGATAGCCCGTGTTCCAGCCGATGTTCGGCCCGGAGATGACGAGGTCGGGCGCCTTGTCCCGGAACACCCGGTCCAGGCCATACATGGTCGCCACTGCCGGCGTGCTGTCGACGATATGCACGTTCGGGTCCTGCGCGTCGCGGCGTACGTCGACCGGCTTGAAGTACTCGAACGAGGCCGAGGCGCCGCTGAAGTTGCGCTTCGGCGCGGCCATCACCACGTGGTGTCCATCCTGCTTCAGCCTGGCGTACAGGGCGCGGATATTGGTCGATTGATAGCCGTCGTCATTGGACAACAGGATGTCGAGCGCATGGGCGGGCGCGGCGGCGCCGGTCAGCAGGGCGGCCAGCAGCAGCGTGCGGCGAAGCGTAGGCATGTTCATGAGGGCGTATCCGTGTGGAGGTGGTGAGTGGTCCTGCACATGATAGGGATATGGTGCCGCTGCGCATAATCCAATCAGACGATGCCGCGCTCCCCCCGGCCGCTCACACTGCGCTCACGCAGGCCAGCAATAACGGTGCCGGCGATGGCGCCGCCCGCCACGACAACGCGGCGGTGCTGCCGGCCGATGGCCTGGAAACCAAATGCAAAGGAAGGGGACCGCAATGCGATTTTCGCTGATCTACGAAGCACAGACTGTCGACGCGTCGCGCGCCGGCGACCACAAGGTGTTCGACGAAATCATGGAGCAGGTGGAGCTCGCCGAGGACATGGGTTTCGATGTCGTCTGGGCGGTGGAGCACACGGCGCTGACCAACTACGCACACATGAGCGCGCCGGAGACGTTCCTGGCCTTCGTGGCCGGACGCACGCGCCGCATCGGCATCGGCCACGGCGTGGTCTGCCTGCCGCCGGCGATGAACCATCCGGTCAAGGTGGCCGAGCGCGTGGCCACGCTCGACATCCTCTCCGGCGGGCGCGTGCACCTCGGCGTGGGCAAGGGCGGCACGCAGCAGGAAGCGGGCACCTTCGGCTACGACCTCAATACCCTGCACCCCATGATCGATGAGTCGATGTACCTGATTCCGAAGATCCTGACCCAGGACGAGATCGAGCACGACGGCGAGTACATCAAGATCCCGCGCCGCCCCATCCATCCCAAGCCGCGCCAGGACCCGCATCCGCTGATGTACCTGGCATGCACCAACGCCGACACGCTGCAGCGCGCCGGCGCGCGCGGCATGGGCGCGCTGGTGCTTGGCTTTGGTGGCCCGGAAGACGTGGCGAAGAAGAACGCCATCTATCGCAAGGCATACGAGACGCGCCAGGCGGGGGACCAGGTTGGCTTGCGTCCTCACCAGCATCTTGCCGCGCTGTGTCCGACCATCGTGCTGGAAGACGGCAAGGCCGCGCGCAAGATCGGCATCAAGGGGCAGCGCTATTTCATGGAGTCGCTGGCGTACTGGTACTCCGGCGGCGAGCGCCCCAATCCCGATGCATGGGACGCGGAGAACGTCACGGAGGAGGACGCCCAGGGCAAGGCCGTGATCAAGACCAGCTTCGCCTCGGAGAAGGTCACGGTGGACTTCAGCGATCCGTCGATGATGATGCTCAACCCCAACCATGCCTACGGCACGGTGGAGGACTGCATCGGCTATGTGCAGCGCCTGATCGATGCCGGCGCCGACGAGATCCTGTTCATCTGCCAGATGGGCACGGTGCCGCAATGGGCCCAGCTTGAAACCATCCGCAATATCGGCGAACACGTGATCCCGCACTTCCGCGCCCAGGGCCGCAAGCTGCGCGCGCTCGCCTGAGCGAGCCACCGGCCCATCGCTGCCGCGCGACTAGTCCCCTCGGACGATGGCGCGGGGCGGCGGCGATGGCAGCATGAAGGCACGACAAGACCGGCCCGGCGGCCGGCAAGAGGAGATGGCGGTGCATCGAGACAACTACCCCGAAGGACTGGCAGCCGAACTGATCGGCCGCGCGCACGAAATGATCCCGGTGCTGGCGCAGCGCGCGGGCCAGGCCGAGGCGCAAGCGCGCATCCCGGCCGACACCGTGGCCGACATGCAGGCCGCGGGCTTCTTCAAGGTCCTGCAGCCGCGCCGCTACGGCGGCCATGAGCTGGACCCGCAGACCTTCTTCGAGATTCAGATGGCCCTGGCCAAGGGTTGCATGTCCACCGCCTGGGTCTATGGCGTGGTGGGCGTGCACAACTGGCAGCTCGCCTTGTTCGACGGCCGCGCGCAGCAGGACGTCTGGGGCACGGACGCGTCTACCCTGATCGCCTCGACTTATATGCCGGTGGGCAAGGTGGTGCCGGTGGACGGCGGCTTCCGCTTCTCCGGGCACTGGAAGTTCTCCAGCGGCAGCGAGCTGTGCGACTGGATCTTCCTCGGCGGGCTGGTGCCGCCGCAGCAGCCTGGCGCTGCGCCCGAGTACCGCACCTTCTTGCTGCCGCGCGGCGACTACACCATCGTGCGCAACTGGGATGTGCTGGGCCTGCGTGCCACCGGCAGCCACGACATCGTGGTGGACGACGTGTTCGTGCCGGCCTACCGCACCCACAGCGCCATCGACGGCGCCATGGGCACCAGTCCCGGCCTGTCGCTCAACAAGGCGGCGCTGTACCAGTTGCCGTTCGCCCAGATCTTCGTGCGTGCCGTCTGCACGGCCTGCATCGGCGCGCTGGAAGGCGGGCTCGACGATTTCGTTGCCTATGCCGATGGCCGCGTCAGCGCCAACAGCGGCGGCAGGACGGCCGAGGACGGCGGCGCGCAACTCGCCTGCGCCAACGCCGCGGCCGGCATCGACGAGATGCGCACCATCCTGCGCCGCAATTTCGACGAGCTGATGGCAACGGCGCAGCGCGGCGAGCAGCTCGATACCGCGCGCCGCCTGCATTTTCGCTACCAGTCGTCGCAGGTGGCCGAGCGCTGCGCGCAGCTCGCCAGCAGCCTGCTGCGCTACGCCGGCGGCAATGGCATCTACGTCACCAATCCGCTGGTGCGCCGCTTCCTTGACCTGCACGCGGCGCGCGCCCACTACGCCAACAACCTGGATCGGTTCGGCCAGAACCTGGGCGGCGTGATGATGGGCCGCACCAACACCGATTTCTTTATCTGAGGCCGGCGTGGAGCGGATCATGAATCAGGAAACAGGGCAGGCAGGCGGCACCGCCGTGTTTGATGTGGTGGTGGTTGGCTCCGGGGCGGGCGGCATGCTGGCAGCCTGCCGCGCGGCGGATCGCGGCCTGTCCGTGGTGGTGGTGGAAAAGAGCGGCCAGTACGGCGGCACCTCCGCGGTATCCGGCGGCGGGATCTGGATTCCGCTCAATCACCATATCGAAGAAGCGGGAGGCAGCGACAGCTACGACGCCGCGCTCGCCTATCTCGAAGCGTGCACCGAAGGCCGCTCCACGCCCGCCAAGCTGCGCGCCTACCTGGAACATGGTCCGCGCATGCTTGGCTACCTGGAGCAGCGCACGGGGGTGCGCTACTACTCGCTGCCGCGCTACGCCGATTACTTCCAGCGCTTGCCGGGCGCGTTGCCGGGATACCGGTCGCTGGATCCGATGCCGTTCGATGGCGCGCTGCTGGGCGCGGAGTTCGAGCGGCTGCGCCCGCCTTCGCCCGGGACGCTGGTGGCGGGCCGGGTGGCGGTGACCTCCGCCGAGGCCCACGCCATGCTGAGCAAAAGCCGGGGCTGGCTGGGCGTGGCGGCCCGGCAGTTCGGGCGCTACTGGCTGGATCTGGGCTGGCGCCGGCGCACCGCGCGCGACCGTCGGCTTACGCTGGGCAACAGCCTGGTGGGCGGCTTGCGCCACGCCATGATGACGCGCGGCATCCCGCTGTGGCTCGATACCGCGCTGGAAGACCTGCTGGTGGAGGAGCACGGCGGCGCGGCGCGCGTCACCGGCGTGCAGGCGCGGCGCGATGGCGTACCCGTGCGCATCGAAGCCCGGCGCGGGGTGATCCTGGCCGCGGGCGGTTTCGAGCGCAACCAGGCCATGCGCGAGCAATACCTGCCGCACCCCAGCCGGGCCGAGTGGAGCGCCACGCCGCCCCACAACACCGGCGACGGCATCCAGGCCGCGCAGCGCGCGGGCGCGGCGCTGGAGCTGATGTCGCATGTCTGGGGCGCGCCAACGGTGAAGGTCAACGGCGAGGAAAAGCAGCGCGCGATCTTTGTCGAGCGCGCGTTGCCCGGCTGCATCGTCGTCAACGGGCGCGGCAGGCGTTTCGTCAACGAGGCCGCGCCGTATTCCGAGTTCGTGCCCGCGATGTACCGCGACCACGAGCAGACGGGCTGCAGCGTGCCGGCGTGGCTGGTGTTCGATGCCACCTTCCGGCGCAAGTATCCCTGCGGGCCGATCCTGCCCGGATCGATCATGCCGGACCACCGCATCCCCGCGCCCTTCGCGGACATCCTGGTGCGCGCCGAATCGCTCGATGCGCTCGCCCGGCGCGTCGGCATCGCCCCCGCTGCCCTGGCGCATACCGTCAACCGCATGAACGGCTTCGCAGCGCGCGGGGTGGACGAGGACTTTGGCAAGGGCGACAACGTTTTCGATACCTACTACGGCGACACCCAGGTCCGCCCCAACCCGTGCCTGGCGCCGATCGGGCGCCCGCCGTTCTACGCGGTGCGCATCGACGCGGGCGATATCGGCACCAAGGGCGGGCTGGCGACCGACGCCAGCGCCCGCGTGCTGCGCGAGGATGGCTCGCCCATCGACGGGTTGTTCGCCATCGGCAATACCAGCGCCTCGATGATGGGCGCCAGCTATCCGGGCGCTGGCTCCACCATCGGGCCGGCCATGACCTTTGGCCTGATCGCCGCCGATGTGCTGGCGGGCGGGGCAACCGGGCAGGGCCAGGCGGAATAACACCATGACGCAGCGCGATGCGGCTACCGCGCCGCGCGGCATACAAGCAGGAGGCATGATGAACCAGACTATTTCCCCGTCGCTGCGCGACGATATGCTGATGGCAATGCGCCGCATGGCGCGCTCGGTAGCGGTGGTGAGTTGCCGCGAGGGCGAGCGCCGCTACTCGATGTCGGTCACGGCGGTCGATTCGCTGTCCGCCGATCCGCCTTCGCTGCTGATCTGCATCCACCGCAATGCCTCGATCTACCCGGCGCTCAATGCCGGAGTGGACTTCTGCGTCAACCTGCTGGCCGCCGATCATCGCGACATCGCAGTCGATTGCAGCGGCCGCCTCAAGGGCGAGGAGCGCTTTACCACGGGCCAGTGGGAGGCCGACCTGCTGGGCGTGCCTTTCCTGCGCGATGCCCAGGCAAACCTGATCTGCGAGCAGGACGGCCGTTTCGACTACGGCACCCACGCCGTCTTCATCGGCCGCCTGCGCGAGGTCCGGCTGGCCGGCGAGGTGGCGCCGCTGGTCTATGTGGACGGCGCTTACTCCACCTCGGCGCCGCTCGCCAGCCTGCGGGCAGCGTGAGGTGAACCAGATGCCGGAGCCCGCGCCATGACCGCCACCGCCGTCGTTCCCGATGCCGCTTCTGATCCCGCTTCTGATCCGACCTCAGGCGGGGTCAACGCGGTATCGCCGCCGCTGGTCGTCGCCGACCCGCTCGCCTACGGCTGGGATGCCTGCTGCGACGTGGCGGTGATCGGTTTCGGCGCGGCGGGCGCCTGCGCGGCGCTCGAAGCCGCACGGGGCGGGCTCGGCGTGGTCGTGGCCGAGCGCTTCGAAGGCGGCGGCGCCAGCGCCAGGAGCGGCGGCGTGGTGTATGCCGGCGGTGGCACGCCATACCAGTTGGCTGCCGGCTACCATGACACGCCCGAGGCCATGGCGGCTTACCTGCGCCAGGAGGTTGGCGACGCCGTGGGCGATGCCACGCTGCAGGCCTTCTGCGAGCGCAGCGCGGGCATGATTGCCTGGCTGGAGCAACTGGGCGCGCGCTTTGCCGCCACTGTGCCGCCCCGCAAGACCTCGTATCCCGCGCAGGACTATTACCTCTACTACTCGGGCAACGAGGCCGTGGCGGACTACGCGCGCCATGCCGAGCCGGCGCCGCGCGGCCATCGCTGCAAGGGCAATGGCATGTCCGGCCACGTGCTGTACGGCGTGCTGCGGCGCGCGGTGCAGGCGCAGGCCGGGGTGGAGGTGATGCGCCACGCCGCGGCGCGCCGCCTGATCGTCGATGGCCAGGGCGCGGTCATCGGCGTGGAACTGCGGCGCCTGCCGCCGGGCCGCCAGCAACGCCGGCATGCCCGCCTGGCGCGCTGGGCCGAGCGCCTGCACAATCTCTCCCCGGCGCTGGCCGATGTCTTGCGCCGGCGCGTGACGCAACTGGAAGCGAAATTCGCCCAGCCCTATGCAGTGCGTGCCGGTGCCGTGGTGCTGGCCACCGGCGGCTTTATCTTCAACCCGGCCATGGTGGCCGCGCATGCCCCCAAGTACCGCCGCAACTGGCGCTTGGGCACCACCGGCTGCGATGGCAGCGGGATCCGCCTCGGCCTGTCCGTCGGGGCGGCGGCGCGCTACCTGGAGCGTGTTTCCGCGTGGCGCTTCATCAATCCGCCGTTCGACTGGGCGCGCGGCTGCGTGGTCAACGCGCAAGGCGCGCGCATCGGCAACGAAGAAGTCTACGGCGCGCGCCTGGGCCACGCCATCTGCGAGGAGCACGGTGGCCGCGCCTGGCTGATCCTGAACGCCGGGCTGGCGCGCGCGGCCCTGCGCGATTGCGTGAGCGGACGCCTTTGGGCCTTTCAGCGCGTGCCCGCCATCATGCTGATGCTGTTTGGCGCCACGCGTGCCCCGGGTATCGAATCGCTGGCCGACAAGCTGGGCATGCCGAGCGCGGCCTTGCTGGCGACGCTGGCTGCGTATAACGCGGCGGCGCGCGGCGAGCGGCCCGACCCCGTGGGGAAATCCGCGGCGATGTGCGCATCGCTGGAGCACGGGCCCTATCTGGCCATCGACATCAGCGCGCACAGCCGCACCTTTCCCTGTCCCGCCATCACCCTTGGCGGCCTGCGCGTGGACGAGGCGTGTGGCCAGGTGCTGGCGCAAGGCGCCGGCGGGCAGGCAGCGGCGATCCCGGGCCTGTACGCGGTCGGCCGCACCGCGGTCGGCATCGCATCGAATCACTACGTGAGCGGCCTTTCGCTGGCCGACTGCATCTGGTCGGGGCGCAATGCCGGGCGCCATCTCGTTGCCCTGGCGGACCAGGCGGGCCGCATTGAAGACACCGACGAACACACCCACACCATCGAACACACCAAGGAGACAAGCCATGAGCAACCGGGTTGAAGGAAAGATCGCCATCGTCACCGGCGCCGCCAGCGGCGTCGGCAAGGAAGATGCCTTGCTGCTGGCGCGCGAGGGCGCGCGCGTGGTGCTGACCGACCTGAACGAGGAGGCCGGCCACGCCGTGGCGCGCGAGATCGGCGACACCGCCATCTTCGTGCCCCACGATATCGCCAGCGAAGCCGGCTGGCAGCAGGTCATGCAGCGCACCCAGGACCGTTTCGGCACGCCGGGCGTGCTGGTCAACAACGCCGCGGTGCTGGCGCTGGGCTCGGTGGAGGACACCACGCTGGAGCAATGGCAGCGCGTCATGCGCATCAATGCCGATGGCTATTTCCTGGGCTGCAAGTACGGCGTGGGTGCGATGAAGGCGAGCGGTGGGGTCATCGTGAATATGTCTTCGGTGGCGGCGCTGGGCGGCATGGGTGTGTTCTGTGCCTATAGCGCCAGCAAGGGCGCGGTGGCTGCGCTCACCCGCAGCGTGGCAGCCTACTGCAAGCAGCGCGGCTACAAGATCCGCTGCAATTCCGTCCACCCGGATGGCATCCTGACGCCGATGACGGCCGCGCTGATGCAAGGCGCGGCCGACGCCCCGGCCACCCATGAGCAGCAGGGCGGCGATCCGATGCAGCGCATGTGCCTGCCCGGCGACGTGGCAAACCTGGTGCTGTTCCTGGCCTCCGATGAGTCGCGCTTTGTCAACGGCGCCGAGCTGCGCATCGACAATGCGCAGACCATCATGGGCGTAGCCTGATCGCGGACATCATGGTGCAAGCGCAATTCCACCCGCTGCGCATCGCCCAGGTGGTGGCCGAAACCGACGAGGCAAGCTCGCTGGTGTTCGAGCTGCCCGACGGACTGCGCGATACGTTCGCCTACCGGCCGGGCCAGTTCCTGACGCTCAAGGTGCCGCTGGAGGGCGCCGCGCAGCAGCGCTGCTACTCGCTGTCCAGCAGCCCCCAGGTCGACAGCGCGCTGCGGGTGACCATCAAGCGCGTGCGCGGCGGGCGCGTATCCAACTGGATCTGCGACCGGCTCGGCGCCGGCGACACGGTCGAGGTGATGCCGCCCGCCGGCGTCTTCACGCCGCGCAGCCTGGATGGCGACCTGCTGCTGTTTGCCGGCGGCAGCGGCATCACGCCGGTGCTGTCGATCGCCAAGGCCGCGCTGCGCCATGGCGGCGGCAACGTCACGCTGATCTACGCCAACCGCGACGAGCGCAGCGTGATCTTCCGCGATGCGCTGTGCGAGCTGGCTGCGCGCCACGCGGACAGGCTGCGCGTGATCCACTGGCTGGACAGCGTGCAGGGGCCGCCCTCGCAGGCCCAGCTTGAAGCGCTGGCCGCGCCGTGGGGCCACGCCGATTGCTTTATCTGCGGGCCGGGACCCTTTATGGACGGTGCCCAGGCCGCATTGCAGACGCTTGGCGTGGCACGCGAGCGGATTCACGTGGAGCGCTTCGGCGCGCCGCCGCCGGCCGCGGTGCCGGCCAAAGAACAAACGCCGGCAGCTTGCGCGCCCGCCGCACTGGAAGTGGAGCTCGACGGCGTACGCCACCGGCTCGACGCGCGCGCCGGCGAAACCGTGCTCGACGCCATGCTGCGGGCCGGCGTGGCGGCGCCGAACTCCTGCCGTTCCGGCCTTTGCGGCGCCTGCATGTGCCAGGTGACGCACGGTGAGGCGACGCTGGGGGAGAACCACGTGCTCGACGCCGCCGACCGTGAGGCTGGCTGGACCCTGGCCTGCCAGGCCCGCGCGGCCGGCAGCGAACTGCACCTGAAATTTCCAGACTGACATGATGACAACCGACACCATCGAAACCGAACCGAGGTTGGCCGGCGCCGCCGGCGCGGGGGAGGCCATCCCCGCCACCATCCCGGCCACCATCCCGGAACTGGTACGCACAGCCGCCGCGCGCCACGGCGAGCGCATCGCCATCCAGGAGGACGGGCTGCGGCTCAGCTTCACGGAGCTCGACACGCTGCGTGCGCAGGCGGGGCGGGCGCTGCTCGCGCTGGGCGTGGTGCCTGGCGACCGGGTCGCCGTCTGGGCGCCAAACCTGTCGGAATGGATCGCCGCCGCCCTGGCCGCGCACAGCATTGGGGCGGCGCTGGTGCCCATCAATACCCGCATGAAGGGCATGGAAGCCGGCGCGATCCTGGCCGACAGCGGCGCGCGGGTGCTGTTCTGCATCGACGATTTCCTCGGCGAGAGCTATCCGGAAATGCTGGCGCCGCACCGGCCCGGCACGCTGGAGCGGATCGTGATGCTGCGCGGGCGCGCAGGGCGGCAGATGGCGCCGGACGAGCTTGCCTGGGCGGACTTCCTGGCACTGGCGCCGCGCACCGGCGAGGCCGCATTCCGTGCCTGCGAGAGTGCCGTGTCCGGCGACACCCTGATGGACATCATGTTCACCTCCGGCACCACCGGGCGCCCCAAGGGCGTGATGACCGCGCATGCGCAGAACCTGCAGGCCATCCACGGCTGGGCCTCGATCACCGGCGTGGAAGCCAGCGACCGCTACCTGATCGTCAATCCCTTCTTCCACACCTTCGGCTACAAGGCCGGGTGGCTGGCCGCGCTGGCCAGCGGCGCCACCATCCTGCCGCACCTGGTGTTCGATGCCGAGGCCGTGATGACCCGCATCGAGAACGAGCGCATCACGGTGCTGCCCGGGCCGCCCACGCTCTACCAGACACTGCTGAACCATCCGCGCCTGCGCGAGTTCGACCTGTCCTCGCTGCGGGTTGCGGTGACCGGCGCGTCGGCGATCCCGCCCGTGCTGATCCAGCGCATGCGCCGCGAGCTGGGCTTTCGCGACATCTTCACCGGCTATGGCCTGACCGAGTCGTGCGGCTTCGCCACCCTGACCCGTGCCGCAGACGATGCCGACATCGTGGCGCTGACCTCGGGCCGCGCCATGCCGGGGATCGAGCTGCGCTGCGTGGATGGCGCCGGCCAGCCGGTGCCGGCGGGCGAGCCGGGGGAGGTGACGGTACGCGGCTACAACGTGATGCGCGGTTACTTCCAGCTACCCGAGGCCACTACCGAAGCCATCGATGCGGGTGGCTGGCTGCGCACTGGCGATATCGGTACGCTGGACGTGCGCGGCAACCTGCGTATCACCGACCGCATCAAGGACATGTTTATCGTCGGCGGCTTCAATTGCTATCCGGCCGAGATCGAGAAGCTGCTGGTATCCCATCCGGCGATCGCGCAAGTGGCGGTGGTGGGCGTTCCGCACGAGCGCCTGGGCGAGGCGGGGAAGGCTTTTGTGGTGCTGCGGCATGGCAGCAAGGTTGGCGCAGACGAACTGATCGACTGGGCGCGCCGGCATATGGCTAACTACAAGGTGCCGCGCGAGGTGGTGTTCGTGCAGACGCTGCCGACCAGCGCGGCCGGCAAGATTCTTAAGTATCGGTTGCGGGAGGGGTGAGGGGCCAAGGAATCTGTTGGAACCCAGGGCCGTACGACGAAACTCTGGCGTTCCCAATGAGGCCACGCCAGCCTCCTGCAAGGATCGCTTTATTTCGGTTCAACCAAGCCGAACGCGACATCCGCATGCCCAAACTCAAACGGAAGGTCTCGGGCGGCTTGCTCACCCCGCACGGGCTGAGCGCGTTCTGCACCATTCGCTCCTATCTTGCCTCCCTGCGAAAACAGGGCCGCGCTCTTCCAGGCGCCGACCCTTGCATTTTCGGGCAACGTACCTTCGCCTGTCTGACGCGTGGTGGCTGAATAGTTACGTTCTCTCCTCAATCTCTTCGTACCAGTTTCGGCATGGCGTAAGACCCGTCGATCAGCGGCGCGGTCGGTCCATAGAAGCGCGCAGCGACGCGGAACGGTCCTTGCGGGGGCAGCGGTAGCCAGTTTCGCGCCTGTTCCGGGTCAGACGGCTTGTCATGCTGGAAATACAAGGTGAGCTTGCCGTCGTTCACCGCAAACTGCCCGGCCGCGACCTGGTAGCTCGTTACGCTGTAGCGGTCGATCGGGTTGTCGACAAAGTAGCCGCTGTCGTCGTAGACCGGCAGCTCCCAGAACTCGGTGACCGCAGGAAGGTTCTTCATGTCGAGCGTCATCGTGTAGCGACGGGCGCTGTCGAGCGGCCTGCCCTGTGCGTCCGCCATGGCGTAGGCAATGGTGTGCGACTGGTATGGCACGGGGCTGCCCCAGGCAATGTCCGCGGCCCCGGCCCTCGCCTTGAAGTCGTTGCCGTTGTTGAAGAGACTGCTCTGCAGCTTCCAGCCGTTCATGTCGGCCTGCGCGGCGCTGAACGCCGCGCGCGCCTCGGCACGTGCGGCGTCGAACCCCTTCTGCACGGCGCTGCGCTGCGCGCGTGTGAGCCTTTCCGGATCGAATCTCACGCCCTTGCGCAGGCCGAGCGGCCCCAGCGCGCGCAAGGTATCGCGCTCGGTCACCGAGTCGCTACGCAGGGTCAGGGATTCGTCGTTGATCACGAGGCTGGCCAACTGCAGGTAATCGGTGGCCGTCATCGAGTTGGCCATGTCGGAAATCTGAGACATGCGCGCAAAGGCGCGGTAGTTCGCGGCCTGCTTCGGGACCTCGGCCAGCGGCACCGGTTTGCCGCCGTTGCGTTTCCAGCGCTCCAGGAGCTCGACAGCCACACCGTCCATCAGGCGATGTGCGGATTCGAAGTCGGCGTCGTCGCGCGTGGTGATCGCCACGCGCAGCGTGATCGCGAACGCGTCGGACGGCGCTCGCACGACCTCGGTGCCGCGAAACCCCTGCGGCAAAGTACCGTGCCAGTTCGGCCCGACGATCAGGTAGCGTTGCGGCGCGTTGCCGGTGAACTGGCTACCCACCATAAAGAACCAGTCGGCGTACTGGTCAAGCGCCTGGATGCTCCAGTAGCGGCCATCTTCGACCTTGGGCGAGGTAACCACGACCGGCTGGCGGGACAGGTCGAAGAAGCCACCGGCATACAGGGTCGAGGCGTTCGGCGTGGTCGCGAAACGCTCTTTCGCGGTGAAGAGCTTCCGGTTCTGCGCCAGGCGGTTGATGCCGCGATATGCGGGCATCGCCTCCGCCTGCGTGAAGACGTAGCGCAACTCGTAGAACCCGGCTTGCTGCAGGCCCCAGAAGTACGCCTGCCGGGTCAGCGCTTCGATCTGATGAGGCGCAAGCCGCGCATCGATGCCCGCCGGGGCCAGGGGCGCCGGCGTCGGCTGGGCGTGGGCCTGCAGGCAAGCAAGGGCGAGGATGGCGGCGCAGGCGCGCCGCGACCAGTTGGCATTCATCGATGTGCTCCTTGTCGGTAAGGCTGCCCGATGGCATCGGGTCAGCAGCGCGGCACGACGCCGCCGGGCATGACTGCCCAGGGCCCGCCGTAGCCGCTACGCACGTCAGTGTCCCCGCAATGCCGGGCGCCGGCATCGTCCGGGTGAATGGCTGGGATCTACTCCAAATATGGGTGGCGCCGGCCCACGGCGCGTGCGTGGCTCAACTGAGCGACATGACGCTGTTGAGCAGCGTGCGCACCAGCTCGGCTTGCCGGGTGACGCCCGCTTTCTGGAAGACGGAGCGCAAATGGCTGCGCACGGTATTGGTCTTCACCTTCAACGCTTCGGCTGCGGCTTCCAGCGAACAGCCGTTGGCCATCAGCAGCGCCAGCGATGCCTCCGCCGGCGTGAAATCAAACAACTGGCGCAACACCTCGACGGAGGTCCGGGAGCTGCACGCGGGGTCGCGGATGACCACCACGCAAGCGGGACACCATTTGTTCTCTTCCGACCATTCCCTAACGGGTATCGCGCGGATCAACACCTCGAGCCTGCCCTTGCCCGAAGGGCGGGCCAGGGACATCGCCTCCACCATGGGCCCGGGGGCGCCGTCATCGTGTGAGATCGGGATCGAATCGATCGAGCGCCGGACCAGCTCACGGAAGCGGCCGCGCGCCCGGCTGTCTGCGAGCTCGAACTTGCCGCCGCGCAGGCGGATACCGTCATCCTCGCTCAGAACCGTGCGCGCCGCCGCATTGGCCTTGAGCACGATGCCCTGGTCGTCCAGCATGACCATGCCGATCTGCATGCGGTCGACCGCGTGTTCGTAGAGGCCACGTTCGGACTCGGCCACATCGATGCGGGAGTACACGTCGACGGCGCGCTTGATGTGAGGCAGCAGCGCAATGCAGACGGCTTCGTCCTTCTCCGAGAAATCCCCGGCGTCGTGGCTGCGGCACAGGCGGAAGCGGCACATCACGCCGTCGTCGGTCTGGATATCCGCGCCAAGGATATAGCGCATATCCATGCCCTTGAGCAGTTGCCGGTAGATGCCGCTCTGGCACCATGCCTCGGTGCCCAGGAACTTGTCCACCGTGGTCACGGTGCCTGGCGGCAGGTCGACAAACGGGTCCAGCGCATGGTAATGGCTGTCGTACGTGATCGGGTTGCGCGCATAGGTGTCGCGCGGCGGCATGTTGAACATCGATCCGGGACGGTCGAACGTGGGCGGTCGCAGCATCAGGGCTGCGGCGCGGGCATTGAGCAGGACGCGCACGGACTCGAGCGCGCTCGACCACGGTGCTTCCTCGAGCGGTCCGCGATAGATGGCGTCGAGCAGCTCGCCATACTGCGGGACCGTAAAACCCGCCGTTGCATAGATCGAAGGCTCGATACGATGCACGGTTTTCGCCATTGACATATTCCTCTCGTCTTCAGGTGAAGAATTGCCAGCCGGATTGTTCCATGAATTCCGGCGCGGGCACCATTGGCGTTCACCCGAAGGGCGACCGGCGCTTCGGCACATCGTCTGCGCAGACAGGGGGCGTCCACTACATTCCGAGGTCGCGCGCCCGCCTCCGCCACGCTTCTCGTCTCTGCGCAAGTGGCTGGGACGGCTCACAAGACTTCCCAGGAAATTCAGCCGCGCCAGCAGCCAGAGGCGCTAAAGCCGCGCCCCTTCGCGCCCCACCGCGCCACCCGCCAAAAGCCCAACCAACCCCACCTGGCTAGTCCCAACAGACGATGCCCACATCCCGCTTCCCCTGAACAATGGCTTCACCAACCTGCCGCACCCAACGCGGCAGCAAATGAAATCCAGGAACAGCGAGGAGGCAGCATGATGGACATCCGAGCGCTCGGCTATATCGTGGTCGAGTCCACCGACACCGAGCGCTGGCGCCACTACGGCGAGCAAGTGCTCGGCATGGCGTGCACCAATGCGCCCCATGGCGCGCTCTATCTCAAGATGGACGAGCGCGACTACCGCTACCTGATCGTGCCCGGCAAGCAGGACCGCTACCTGGCATCGGGCTGGGAGCTGGCCGGCGAGGCGGCCTTCAACCACGCGCTTGCCACGTTGCGTGCCGCCAACGTGGAAGTCACGCATGCCAGCGAGGCTGAGCGCATCCAGCGGCGCGCGCAGGCTGTGGCCTGGTTCGCCGATCCTTCCGGCAACCGGCACGAGATCTTCTGGGGCATGCGATCGGATTTCCTGCGCTTTGTCTCGCCCATCGGCGTGTCGTGCTTCGTCACCGATCCGCTGGGTGCGGGGCACTCCGTGCTGCCGGCGCCGGCCTTTGACGAAACCTATGCCTTTCTGCGTGATGTGATGGGCTTCGGCCTGTCGGACATCTTCCGCGCGCGCTTCACTACTGATCCGGCGGAGCCGGAGAAGCGCATCCACTTCCTGCATTGCGGCAACGGGCGGCACCACAGCCTGGCCATCTTCGAGGCCCCCGCGCCCAGCGGCTGCGTCCATGTGATGGCCGAGGTGCCGGACATGGGGGAGGTGGGCCGCGCGCTCGACCGCGCGCAGCAGCACGGCGTGGCGCTCTCGGCCACGCTGGGCCAGCACTGCAACGATCGCATTGTTTCCTTCTACATGAAGACGCCCGGCGGCTTCGACCTCGAGTACGGCTACGGTGGGCTGGTGGTCGACTGGAGCCAGCACGCCGCCTTTGAGGCCACCCGGGTCAGCCTGTGGGGTCACGATTTCAGCATCGGATATCGCTAGGACTATGCGCAAGACACTGGACAAGACCATGACCGCGGCCGAAGTGGTCGGCCGCCTCGCTGATGGCATGACCATCGGAATCGGTGGCTGGGGCCCTCGCCGCAAGCCGATGGCGCTGGTGCGGGAAATCCTGCGCTCGCCGTTGAAGGATCTCACCGTGGTGGCCTACGGCGGCCCGGAAGTCGGCATGCTGTGCGCGGCCGGCAAGGTGCGCAAGGTGGTGTTCGGCTTCGTCTCGCTCGACGTGATCCCGCTGGAGCCGCATTTCCGCGCGGCCCGCGAGCGCGGCGAAATCGACGTCTGGGAACTCGACGAGGGCATGTTGCAGCTCGGCTTGCGCGCCGCCGCCGCGCGCCTGCCGTTCCTGCCGACGCGCGCCGGGCTCGGGACCGACGTGCTGGCTTGCAACCCCGCACTCAGGACCGTGCGCTCGCCCTACGCCGATGGCGAGGTGTTGCTGGCGATGCCGGCCATCCCGCTCGACGCTGCGTTGCTGCATGTCAACGAGAGCGATGTGCTGGGCAACACCCGTATCGATGGCCCCGATCCCTTTTTCGACGAGTGGTTCGCGCGGGCGGCGGGCCAGTGCTATGTGAGCTGCGAGGTCCTGCACGACCGCCTGGAGGACGAAGACCTCGCGCGGGCGCGCAACAACCCCTTCGAGCGCGCGCTTGTCAGCGGCGTGGTGCACACGCCAGGCGGGGCGCATCCCACTTCCTGCGGGCCTGCCTATGGCTTTGACCTGCCGCAGCTGAAAGCCTACTGCGCCAGCGCCGAGCAGGAGGCGGGCTTCGCCACCTACCGCAAGGACGTGATCGGCGGCACCGAAGCCAGCTACCTGGACAAGATCGGTGGCATGCGCCACGTGCTGGACCTGCCGTTGCCGGTCCTTTGAACCCGTCACAAGGAGAAGGAGCCATCGTGAGCGCCACTCAACAATTCACTCTCGCCGAACTGATGATCGCCGCCGCGGCCCGTGCCTGGCGCGACGACGGCGAGGTCATGGCCACCGGCATCGGCACCGGCCCGCGCATCGCGGCCGGGCTGGCGCGGTTGCTGCACAACCCTGGCCTGATGCTGACCGACGGCGAAGCCTACCTGGTGGAAGAGCCGGTGCCGCTGGGGCGCCGCGAGCCGGGCTTCAAGGTGCGCGCCAGCGGCTGGATGGGCTATGCGCGCGTATTCGACTGCCTGTGGGGCGGGCGCCGCCATGCGCTGGTGATGCCCACCCAGATCGACCGCTTCGGCCAGGCCAATATCTCCATGCTCGGCGGCACCCATGCGCAGCCAAAGAAGCAACTGCTCGGCGCACGCGGCTTTCCCGGCAACAGCATCCACCATGCCAACTCCTTCTTTGTGCCGGCGCACAGCCCGCGCGCCTTTGTGGCCGGCGAGGTCGATATGGTGTGCAGCGTGGGCTACAACCCGGCGCGCCAGATCGAAGGCATGCGCAGCTTTGTCGACCTGCGGGTGATCGTGACCGACCTGTGCGTGATGGATTTCACCGGTCCCGATCACGCCATCCGCGTGCGCTCGCTGCATCCCGGCGTGAGCCTGGAGCAGGTGCGGGCGGCCACCGGATTCGCACTGGCCAACCCGTCCGGGGAAATACTGCCGCAGACCCCCGCGCCCACCGCGGATGAGCTGGCCGTCATCGGCCGGCTCGATCCGCACAACCTGCGCGCCGCCATCGTGCGCGAGAACCCGGCCGTGCGCGCCGCGTGAGGAACACCATGTCATCGCAAGCTAACGAATCCCTTGGGCTGGGCCCCAACGCCGAGGTGCTTTTTGAGGCGGCCGACGGCGTGGCCATCGTCACCATGAACCGGCCGCAGTACCACAACGCGCAGAACTCCAAGATGACCTATGCGCTGGACGAGGCGTTCCGGCGCGCGGCGGCGGACGACGCGGTCAAGGTCGTGATCCTGCGCGGCGCCGGCAAGCACTTCTCGGCCGGGCACGATATCGGCACGCCGGGGCGCGACATTGGCGAGTCGTTCGAGCGCGTTTCGCTGTGGCCCGACCATGTGGGCAAGCCGGGCGGCGAGATGCTTTACACCCGCGAGCAGGAGGTCTACCTCGGCATGTGCCGGCGCTGGCGCGACCTGCCCAAGCCGACCATCGCCGTGGTGCACGGCGCCTGCATTGCCGGCGGCCTGATGCTGGCCTGGGTGTGCGACCTGATCGTGGCGTCGGACGATGCCTTCTTTGCCGATCCGGTGGTGCGCATGGGCATTCCGGGTGTGGAGTATTTCGCGCACGCCTACGAGCTCAATCCGCGCATCGCCAAGGAATTCCTCTTCATGGGCGAGCGCATGGATGCCCAGCGCGCCTACCAGATGGGCATGGTCAACCGCGTGGTGCCGCGCGCGGCGCTGGATGCCACCGTGCAGGGCATGGCGGCCAAGATCGCGCAGATGCCGCGGCTGGGCTTGAGCCTCACCAAGCAGGCCATCAATCACGTCGAGGAACTGCAGGGCAAGCGCGCGGCCATGGACGCGGCCTTTGCCTGGCACCACTTCGCCCATGCCCACAACGAGCTGGTCAGCGGCGACAAGCTGGGCGGCTTCGACGCACGCGCCATGGCGGCTTCGCAACGCACCGGCGAGGAGAAGGCGGCATGAGCGGCGCGCCCCTGCATACCGTGCTGTGCGACTTGCTGGGTTGCCGCTACCCGATCGTGCAGACCGCGATGGGCTGGGTGGCCGATGCCCGCCTGGTGGCCGCCAGCAGCAATGCCGGGGCCTTCGGCTTCCTGGCCGGCGCCACCATCGAGCCGGGCGCAGTCGAGCAAGAGATCCTGCGGGTGAAGGCGCTCACCAGCCAGCCCTTCGGCATCAACTTCCATATGTTCCAGCCCAACGCCGACGAGGTGGTCGAGATGGCCATCCGCCACCGGCTGCGCGCGGTCAGCTACGGACGCGGGCCGGACGCCGCGATGATCGGCCGGCTCAAGGCCGCGGGCGTGGTGTGCATGCCCACCGTGGGCGCGGCCAAGCACGCCGCCAAGGCCGTGGAGCTGGGCGCCGACGTGGTGACCGTGCAGGGCGGGGAGGGCGGCGGGCATACGGGCGGCACGCCCACCACGCTGCTGCTGCCGCAGGTGCTGGACAAGGTGGCGGTGCCGGTGGTGGCCGCGGGCGGCTTCTTCGACGGCCGCGGGCTGGCCGCGGCGCTGGCCTACGGCGCGGCGGGCATCGCCATGGGCACGCGCTTCCTGATGTCCGGCGAGTCGCCGGTGCCGCCGCAAACGCTGGAGCGCTACCTGGCAGTCCGGGATGCGGCGCAGATCCGCGTCTCGCTTGCCATCGACGGCCTGCCGCAACGGATGATCGACAACCGCCTGCTGCTGGCGCTGGAGCAGGCCGGAGCGCTGCGCCGCACGCTGATGGCGCTGGCTACCGCCCGCCAGTGGCGCCAGCACAGCGGCATGGGGCTCGCGCAGATGCTGGCGGTGGCTTGGCGCGCGCTGCGCCAGCACGACTACACCACGGCGCAAACGCTGATGGCGGCCAACGCGCCCGTGCTGATCCAGCGCGCCATGGTCGAAGGCCACCCCGACGAAGGCGTGCTGCCGAGCGGACAGGCCGCGGCGGCCATTGGCGCCATCGAATCCTGCGAGCAGATCGTTGCCCGCATTGCCGCGCAGGCCCAGGCGCGCCTGGGCGCGCTGACGGGACCATCCAGCGCCAGGCCGGAACGCGGCAATCCCATCCAAGCCATCCATTGAAGGCAGACGTTCATGACAACGACGAGATCAAGCGAGCCTGTAGCACTGGCCGGTAACGAGCCCTTTCACATCGAGGTGCGGGACGGCGTGGCGGAACTGGCGATCGCCCATCCCCCGGTCAACGCGCTGGACAGCGCGGGCTGGCATGCGCTGGCGGCGGCCATCGAGCGGCTCGGCAGGGATGACGCCGTGCGCGTGATCGTGCTGCGCGCAGAGGGCCGGGGTTTCTGCGCCGGGGTCGACATCAAGGAGCTGGCGGCCCACCCGCAGCGCATCGTGGCGGTCAACGCCGGCAACTACGTCACCTTCCGCGCGGTCCATCGCAATCCAAAGCCTGTGATCGCGGCGGTGCACGGCTTCGTGCTTGGTGGCGGCATCGGCATCTGCGGCGCGGCGGATATCCTGATCGCCGCCGAGTGCGCGCGCTTCGGCGTGCCCGAGATCGACCGTGGCGCCATGGGCGGCGGTGCCCACCTGCAGCGCATGTTTGGCGTGCAGAAGGTGCGGGCGATGTATTTCACCGGCGACATGATCGACGCCGCCGAAGCCTACCGCCTGGGCGCGGTGGAGCGGGTGGTGCCGCGCACGGCGCTGCGCGATACCGCGCTGGAGATGGCGCGGCGCATCGCGCAGAAAAGCCCGGCCATGGTGCGCCTGGCCAAGGAGGCGCTCAACGGCGTGGAGGACGGCAACCTGGAGGACAAGTACCGCTGGGAGCAGGGCTTCACGCTGCAAGCCTATATGAGCGCGGATTCCGACGAGGCGCGCGCCGCCTTCGTGGAAGGGCGCGAAGCGCGCTTCGCGGCGCAGGCTTCCACTGTCAACGCCTGAGGTTGCCCGATGCATCTCGAATACACCGAACGCCAGCAGGCCTTTCGCGCCGAGATCCGTGCCTGGCTGGCCGAGCGCGTGCCGCGCGCGCCGCTGGCCAGCTTCGACACCGCCGAAGGCTTCGCGCAGCATCGCGACTGGGAGCGCACCCTGTACGAGGGGCGCTGGAGCATGGTGACCTGGCCCAAGGAACTGGGCGGACGCGGCTGCGACCTGATCGAATGGCTGATCTTCGAGGAGGAGTACTGGCGGGCTGGCGCGCCGATGCGCGTCAACCAGAACGGCATCTTCCTGCTCGGGCCGACCTTGATGGAGTTCGGCACGCCGGAGCAGAAGGCGCGTTTCCTGCCACGCATGGCCGCCGGCGAGCACGTGTGGGCGCAGGGCTGGTCGGAGCCGAACGCGGGCTCCGACATGGCCGCGATCCGCTGCACCGCCATCCGGCAGGGCGACGAGTACGTGCTCAACGGGCAGAAGATCTGGTCGACCCGCGCGGTCTGGGCCGACTGGCTGTTCGGCCTGTTCCGCACCGATCCCGCGTCGTCGCGCCACCACGGCCTGACGTTCCTGCTGATGCCGCTGGATACGCCCGGCATCACGGTGCGGCCCATCCGCCAGCTGAACTGCCTGACCGGCTTTGCCGAGATCTTCTTCGACGATGTGCGGGTGCCGGCGGAGAACCGGCTGGCGGCGGAGGGGGCGGGCTGGCAGGTGGCGATGGCTACCGCCGGCTTCGAGCGCGGGCTGATGCTGCGCTCCCCGGCGCGCTTCCAGGAGACCGCGCGCGCGCTGGTCCGGCTCTACCAGGAACACCGGGAATCGGCCGACCGCGACCCCGCATTGCGCGACGCCGTCACGCGGGCCTGGATGGATACCGAGGCCTATGCGCTATCCACCTACGCCACCGCCAGCAGGCTGGCCAAGGGCGGGCATATCGGCGCGGAGTCCAGCACCAACAAGGTGTTCTGGTCCGAGCTGGATATCCGCATGCACGAAACCGCGCTGGCGATCCTCGGCCAGCGCGGTGAACTGGTGCCCGCGCAAGACGCGGCGCAAGGCACGCTCGGTGCCTGGCTGGACGGCTTCCTGTTCGCGCAGGCGGGGCCGATCTACGCGGGCACCAATGAGATCCAGCGCAACATCGTCGCCGAACGCCTGCTGGGGATGCCGCGCGCCTGAGCGCGCGCGGCGGCAGCCAGTCTGACATCGTCCTTGACCCAACCGTGAACCACGATGGAATTCGCATTCAACGAAGAGCAGCAGCAGTTCGTCGAGTCAATCAGGCGCTTCCTGATGACCGAAGTGACGCCAGAGCTGACGCGGGAACAGTGGAGCAGCGCCAGCGGCCGCTCCGATGCCCTTTGGCAGAGGCTGGCCGCGCAGGGCCTGACGGCGTTGCTGGTGCCGCAGGCTTGCGGCGGCCTGGGGCTGTCCGAAACCGAATGGGCGCCGCTGGCGCAGGAGTGCGGCTACTTCGCGCTGGCCGAGCCGCTGCTGGACACCGCGCTGGTAGCGGCCGGCATGCTGTCGGACTGCCACGCCGCCACGCAGGACGCAGGCATCCGCGAGCGCTGCGAAAGCTGGCTGCGCCGCATCGCGCACGGCGGTGCGCGCGTGGCGGTGGCGCATCCGGGCCAGGCCCTGGTGGCTGACGCCCACGTCGCCGATGCCATCCTGTGCGAGCACGGCGGCGCGCTGCACCTGGTGCTGCCGGCGCAGGCCACGCTCACCGCGCATGCCAGCCTCGATCCTTCACGCCGGCTCTTCGCGCTCGGCTGGGCGCCGGACGCCGGCAGCCTGGTGCTGAGCGCGACGGCCGCGAAGCCCGTGTGGGAAGCCGCGCTCAATCGCGGTGCGCTCGGCGTCGCCGCGCAGATGCTCGGCCTGACGCAACGCATGCTGGATATCGCCATCGACTACAGCATCCAGCGCAAGCAGTTCGGCAAGGCCATCGGCGCCAACCAGGCGCTCAAGCACCTGCTGGCGGATGTCGCCATCCAGCACGAATTCGCCAAGCCGGTGGTGTACCGCGCGGCCTGCACGCTGGCGCAAGGCCATGGCACCGCCGGGCTGCATGTGTCGCACGCGCTGCTGGCCGCCACGCGCACCGCGCTGCTCGCGGCACGCAACACCATGCAGGTGCACGGCGCGATGGGCTACACCTGGGAGCTGGACCTGCAGATCTTCATGAAGCGCGCCTGGGCCCTGGCCGACAGCTGGGGCGACCGGGCCTTGCACAAGGCGCGCGTGGACGCGCACATCCTCGGGGCGGCCGTGCCGATCGGGGCCGGCGCCACCTTTGCCACCTTTGCCACTACAGCCAACTTGGCATCAACCCTTTGACAGGCGGAATGACCGAATGACCATGAGAGATGCATATATCGTCGACGCGCTGCGCACCCCGACCGGACGCCGCAAGGGTGGCCTGGCACACATGCACGGGGCCGACCTTGGCGGCTTCGTGCTGGCCGAGCTGGTGGGCCGCAACACCATCCCGGCTGCGGAGTATGACGACGTGGTGTTCGGCTGCGTCGACACCATCGGGCCGCTGGCCGGCAATATCGCCCGCAGCGCCTGGCTGGCCGCCGGGCTGCCGCTGGCCGTGCCCGGCGTGACCGTGGACCGCCAGTGCGGGTCGTCGCAACAGGCTGTGCACTTCGCCGCGCAAGCGGTGATGAGCGGCAACCAGGACGTGGTCATCGCCGGCGGCGTGCAGACCATGACGCAGATCCCGATTTCATCGGCCATGCTGGCCGGGCAGGCGCTTGGCTTTGCCGATCCGTTCTCCGGCAGCAGGGGCTGGCAGGCGCGTTTCGGTGACCAGCCGGTGTCGCAGTTCCACGCCGCGCAGCGCATCGCCAGGCACTGGCAGCTGTCGCGCGAGGCGATGGAGGCCTATGCGCTGCAAAGCCACCAGCGCGCAGCCAAGGCCATCGAGAGCGGCCGCTTCCAGCGCGAGATCGTGCCTTGCGAAGGCGTGGTCCACGACGAAACGCCGCGGCCCGATACCACGCTCGCCAAGATGGCATCGCTCGAACCACTGATGCCCGGCAGCGCGCTGACCGCCGCGGTTTCCAGCCAGACCGCGGACGCGGCGGCGGCACTGCTGGTGGTCTCCGAAGATGCGCTCAAGCGCTACGGACTCACGCCGCGCGCGCGCATCGCTCATATGAGCGTGATGGGCGACGACCCGCTGTGGATGCTGACCGCGCCCATTCCCGCCACGAAACGCGCGCTGGCGCGCAGCGGCCTGCGCTGGGAAGACATCGACGTGGTGGAGATCAACGAGGCGTTTGCTTCGGTGGCGATGGCCTGGCTGGCCGAGACCGGCTACCCGGCCGAGCGCACCAACCCGAACGGCGGCGCCATCGCGCTGGGGCATCCGCTGGGCGCAACCGGCGCGCGGCTGATGACCACGCTGCTGCACGAACTGGAGCGCACGGGCGGCCGCTATGGCCTGCAGACCATGTGCGAGGGCGGCGGCCTGGCCAACGTCACCATCATTGAGCGCCTGTGAGCCGGGTTCCCGGGGCATTGGCGCAAGCAACGGATAAGGGGAGTAGCGACATGGGAATCTGCGACGCACGGACCGTCATCATCACCGGCGCCGGCGGTGGCCTGGGGCGCGCCTACGCGCTGGCCTTCGCCGCCGAAGGCGCCAGCGTGGTGGTCAACGATATTCGCCGCGAGGCGGCCGAGGCGGTATGCGGGGAGATCCGCGCGCAAGGCGGGCAGGCGCTCGCCAGCGACGACGACATCACGCAACTGGCCACGGCCCAGCGCATCGTCGATGCCGCGCTGGCGGCCTTTGGCGAGGTGCATGTGCTGGTCAACAACGCCGGCATCTGCCGCGACCGCATGTTCGTCAGCCTGAGCGAGGCGGACTGGGACGAGGTGATGCGCGTGCACCTGCGCGGCCACTTCTGCCTGGCCAACTTGCTGGCGCGGCGCTGGCGCGACGCGGCCAAGGCCGGGCGGCCGGTCGATGCGCGCATCATTAACACCAGCTCCGGCGCCGGGCTGCAAGGCTCGGTGGGTCAGTCCAACTACGCCGCCGCCAAGGCCGGCATTGCCGCGCTGACGCTGGTGCAGGCGGCGGAGCTGGAGCGCTATGGCATCACCGCCAACGCGCTCGCGCCGGCGGCCCGCACCGGCATGACCGAAGACGTGTTCGCGCAGGTGATGAAGGCGCCGGCCGAAGGCTTCGACTACTACGACCCGGCCAATATCGCGCCGCTGGTGGTCTGGCTTGGCAGCCGGGCCTCGCGCCATGTCACCGGCCGCGTGTTCGAGGCGTCGGGCGGCATGGTGGCGGTGGCGCAAGGCTGGCGCACCGGCGTGAGCACCGACAAGGGCGCGCGCTGGCAAGCGGCCGAGTTGGGGGGCGTGATCGACGTGCTGCTCGCCCGCGCCGAGCCCGCGCAACGCGTCTACGGCACCTGAGGCGAGGACGCACGATGCGCTTCACGCTCTCCCTGGAACAACAAATGATCCGCGACGCCGCGCGCGATTTCCTGGCCGTGCGCAGCGATTCGGCGGCGGTCCGGCGGGTGGTGGATGCGGTTGCCGGCGCGGCGCGGGACGGCCATGACACCGCCCTGTGGCGGGAGATGGCCGGCGAGCTGGGCTGGTGTGGCATCGCCTTGCCGGAGCCGGCCGGCGGCGCCGGGCTGGGCGCTGTCGAGCTGGCGCTGCTGATGGAGCAGATGGGCCAGCGGCTGGCCTGCGTGCCGTACTGGTCGGCCATCTGCCTGGCGGCGCCGGCGCTGGCGGGCAGCCTCGCGCCCGAGGCCGCCGCGCCGTGGCTGGCGCGGCTGGCGCAGGGCGAGGCGCGGGCTGCGCTCGCCTTGCCTGCCTGGATGGCGCCCTGCGCGCACGGCTTGCTCGATGCCGATGCGCTGAGCGTCACTGCCGCCGTGGCCGGGGATGGCTTTGTGCTGGACGGGCAGCTTGCGCAGGTGTTCGACGCCGCTGGCGCGGACTGGCTGCTGGTGCCCGCGCGCCTGTGCGGTGACGCGGCAGGGCAGCCGGCGCTGTTCCTGCTGCAAACCGCAGCGCTGGCAGGCCAGCCAGGCTTCGGGCTGCGCCGCCTGGACGTGTTGGACCGTACCCGCCCGCTGGCCGATCTCGTCTTCGACGGGCTGCGTGTGGACGCGAACGCTTGCCTGGCGCAAGGCGCCGGGGTGGCGGCGGGAGTCGGCGCGGCCGTGTGGCACGGCAGCCTGATGCTCGCCGCCGAGCAGCTCGGCGGCGCCCAGCAATGCCTCGACCTTACCGTGGCCTATGCCGCCGAGCGCATCCAGTTTGGCCGGCCGATCGCCGCCTTCCAGGCCGTCAAGCACCGCTGCGCGCAGATGATGGTGGCGGTGGAGGCGGCGCGCTCCGCGGTGCATGGCGCCGCGCGGGCCTGGCAGGCGGGTGCGGCAGGTGGCGCTGCAGGTGGCGCGATGGACACAGCCAGGCTCGATGTAGCCGCGGCACGCCTTGCCGCCGGCGATGCCTTCGCCTTCTGCGCCCAGGAGGCCATCCAGTTGCACGGTGGCGTGGGTTTTACCTGGGAGTACGACCCCCAGCTCTATTTCAAGCGCGCGCAAGCCGCCGGCGGCTGGCTGGGGGGCTCGGCGGCCGCGCTCGCTTGCATCGCAGATGGCTTGCCGGCCGCATGCGCAGACTCAGCACTGCAAGGATAAGCATGGACTCGATGGAAAACCAAAGCGCCTGCGCCGGGCAGGCGCAACTGCGCGCGCAGGTGGCGGACTGGATGTCCGCCAACCTGCGCGGCGAATTCGACTGCCTGAAGCATCGCGGCGGCCCCGGCGACGAAGAGGCGCATCCCGGGCTGCGCAAGGCCTGGGAGCGCCGCCTGGCCGAAGGCGGCTGGACCTGCGTGGGCTGGCCGCAGGCGCACGGCGGGCGCGGCTTGCCGGTGATGTCGCAGGTGATCTTCCAGGAGGAGTACGCGCGTGCCGGCGGCCCCGGCCGCATGGGCCATATCGGCGAAGGGCTGATCGGTCCCACGCTGATCGCCTTCGGCAGCGAGGCGCAGAAGGCCCGCTTCCTGCCGGGCATCCGCAACGGCACCGAATTCTGGTGCCAGGGCTACTCGGAGCCGGGCGCCGGCTCCGATCTCGCCAATGTGCGCACCCGCGCCGAGCGCGATCCTGCCACCGGCGACTGGCGCGTGAGCGGGCAGAAGGTGTGGACCTCGCTGGCCCACGAGTCGGACTGGATCTTCGTGCTGGCGCGCTGCGATCCGGCGTCGCGCGGCAACAAGGGCCTGGTTTTCCTGCTGATGCCGCTGGCGCAACCGGGCGTGGAGATCCGCCCGATCCGCCAGATGGGTGGCGGCGTGGAGTTCAACGAGGTGTTCTTCGATGGCGCACGCGCCGCCGCCGCCGATGTGCTGGGCGCGCCGGGCGACGGCTGGCGCATCGCCATGGCGCTGCTGGGCTTCGAGCGCGGCATCTCCACCCTGGGCCAGCAGATGCAGTTCACCCACGAGCTGGGCTGGATCACCGAGGCCGCGCGCGCGAACGGCGCCTGGCAGGACGCGGCGCTGCGCCAGCGCATGGCGCGCGCCTGGGCCGGCCTGCGGGTGATGCGCTACAACGCGCTGCGCATGCTGGAAGGCGCGGAGCAGGGCGGTGGCGGCGGTGGCGGCGATGGCGGCGCGCCGTTGCAGCGCGAGACCCTGATCTACAAGTACTACTGGTCGAACTGGCACCGCGACCTGGGCCAGCTCGCGCTCGACGTGCTTGGCCCCAACGCTAACCGGATCGACGAAGCCGACGCGCGCCGCACGCGCCTGCAGCAGATGGCGCTGTTCTCGCGCGCCGACACCATCTACGCCGGTACCAACGAAATCCAGCTCAATATCATCGCCGAGCGCGGGCTGGGCATGCCCCGCGAGGCCAGAGGACAGTCATGACTGAAATGGCAGACAAGCAACCGGCCATGGCCGGCACCCCGATCCCACCGCCGGCTTATGTGGCCGGCCACCAGCTGCTGGCCGGCAAGAGCGTGCTGATTACCGCCGCCGCCGGCGCGGGCATCGGCTTCGCTGCCGCCAGGCGCTGCGCGGAGGAGGGCTGCCGCGCGCTGATGATCTCCGATATCCATGAGAAGCGGCTCGACGAGGCCGTGGCAACCCTGCGCGCCGAAACCGGCCTGCAGGCGATCCATGGCCAGCTTTGTGACGTCTCCGACCAGGCCCAGGTGCGGTCCCTGGTGGCGGCGGCCGAGGAGGCCCTGGGCGGCACCGATGTGCTGATCAACAACGCCGGGCTGGGCGGCTCGCGCCGCATAGTCGAGATGGACGATGCCGAATGGTCGCGGGTGCTCGACATTACGCTTACCGGCACCTTCCGCATGACGCGGGCCATGCTGCCGCATATGCAGGCGCGCCGGCGCGGCGTGATTGTCAACAACGCTTCGGTGCTGGGCTGGCGAGCGCAGAAGGAGCAGGCCCATTACGCCGCCGCCAAGGCCGGCGTGATGGCGCTGACACGCTGCAGCGCGGTGGAGGCTGCGGAGTTCGGCGTGCGCATCAATGCGGTGGCGCCGAGCATCGCCTTGCACGATTTCCTGCGCAAGTCGGCGCCAGCGGAGCTGCTGCGGGAGCTGGCCTCGCGCGAGGCGTTCGGGCGGGCGGCCGAGGTGTGGGAGGTGGCGAACGTGATGGTGTTTCTGGCTAGCGACTATGCGTCGTACATGACGGGCGAAGTGTTGCCAGTCAGCAGCCAGCGGGCGTAGCGGCTATCGGAGAAAAACCAGAGGCATCGGCCGAAGCCGAAGAACGGGCCAAAACCGCGTGCCATGACGACGGCTGTCTCTCCCTCTCCCCTCAGGGGGAGAGGGTCGGGGAGAGGGGTGGCTTAGCTAGGAGCCACTTGAAGCGAAGCCCCGTGGTTTTTGACGGCACGACAGCGTGACGAGCGCCCACCCTCTCCCCCGGCCCCTCTCCCACAAGTGGGAGAGGGGAGCAAACCAGCGATGGAGATCGGCGACGGTGCGGAGCAGGAACCCCGCAACAGGGAAGCAGCAAGGCAAGGAGAGGCATGACACGAGTATTCAATGGCGCCGAGGCGCTGATGCGCGCCGTGGGCGAGCAACTGGGACACAGCGCCTGGACCGTCATCACGCAGGCGCGCATCGACGGCTTTGCCCAGGCCACCGGCGACCACCAATGGCTGCACGTGGATCCCGGGCGCGCCGCGCAAGGCCCCTTTGGTGCCTGCATCGCGCACGGCTACCTCACCCTGTCGCTGGTCAACCAGTTCCTGCCGGAGATCCTGACGGTGGAGAACCTGCGCTGGGGCGTCAACTACGGCTGCGACAAGGTGCGCTTCCCGGCGCCGGTGCGGGTCGGCTCGCGCCTGCGTGGCGTGGGCGAACTGGTGCGCGCAGAGGCGCTGCCCGGCGGTGTGCAGTCGGTGGTGCGCGTCAGCGTGGAAATCGAGGGCGAGGATAAGCCCGCTTGCGTGGCCGACACCATCAGCCGCTATTACTTTTGATCCTTCCAAGGAAAGCAGCATGAGAGAAGCAGTCATTGTCGCCGTGGCGCGTACGCCCATCGGCAAGGCATTCCGCGGCGCCTTCAACGATACCGAGGCGCCGGCGCTGGGCGCTCACGTGGTGCGCGCCGTGGTGGAGCGGGCGGGGATCGACCCGGCCGAGGTCGACGATGTACTGATCGGCGCCGCCGCGCAGCAGGGCACGCAGGGCTACAACCTGGGCCGGCTGTGCGCGGTGGCGGCGGGCCTGCCCGACAGCGTGCCGGGCATGACCATGGACCGCATGTGCTCGTCGGGGCTGATGACCATCGCCACGGCGGCGAAAAGCATCATCTGCGGCGAGGCCGATATCGTGGTGGCCGGCGGCGCCGAGTCGATCTCGCTGACGCAGAACAAGCACAAGAACGCCTATCGCGCGCAATCCGAGGCGGTGCTGGCGCGGCAGCCGGACGCCTATATGGCGATGATCGAGACCGCCGAAGTGGTGGCGCAACGCTATGGCATTGCCCGGGCCGCGCAGGACGAATACGCGCTGCGCAGCCAGCAGCGCACCGCCGAGGCGCAGCGCCAGGGCCTGTTCGACGACGAGATCGTGCCGCTGGAGACCCGCCGCGCGCTGTTCGACAAGGCGGGCGCGCTCACCGGGTACGAAACCGTGCGCCTCGCGCTGGACGAATGCAACCGGCCCGATACCAGCGCCGACAGCCTGGCCGCGCTCAAGCCGGTATGGAGTGGCGGGCGCACGGTGCCGCAAGGGCTCCACATCACCGCGGGCAATGCCTCCCAACTGTCGGACGGCGCCGCCGCCGTGCTGCTGATGAGTGGTGAACAGGCCGAGCGCCGTGGCTTGCGCCCGCTGGGGCGCTATCGCGGCATGGCCGTGGCTGGCTGCGCGGCGGATGAGATGGGCATCGGCCCGGTGTTCGCCGTGCCCAGGCTGCTGGCGCGCCACGGCCTGACGGTCAAGGACGTTGGCCTGTGGGAGCTGAATGAAGCCTTTGCCTGCCAGGTGCTGTACTGCCGGGACACGCTCGGCATTCCCGACGCGCGCCTGAATGTCAACGGCGGCGCCATCGCGATCGGGCATCCGTTCGGGATGTCGGGCGCGCGCATGACCGCGCACGCCTTGCTCGAAGCGCGCCGGCGCGGTGCCGCGCATGCGGTGGTGACGATGTGCGTCGGCGGCGGCATGGGCGCCGCCGCGCTGTTCGACGTGCTGTAGCGGCCATTGCCGGTGGCAGTGCGAGCGGCCGGCACAAGGCCGGCCATGCCCCCCGGCACGGAGGAGACGACAATGAAAAAAGTGATTGGCATCGCCATGTCGCTGACGGTACTGGCCGCCGCGGCATGGTCCTTCTCGCCGCGGCCCTTGCCAGCCTTCGCCGCGACCGCGCTGCGAGCGGACCGGCTGCAGCTCAATGGCATCGCCCGGGCCGGCAGCCGCCTGGTAGCGGTGGGCGAGCGCGGCACCATCCTGCTCAGCGACGACGAAGGTGCGCACTGGCGGCGCGCCAGCGTGACGCCCGAGCATGGCGCCGCGCTCACGCAGCTTGCCTTCGCGCTCGGCAAGGACGACAGGGTCGGTGTGGCGGTAGGCCACGGCGGCTGGATCCTGCGCACCACCGACGGCGGCGAGCATTGGCGGCAAGTAGCCTTCGATGCGGCGCAGCCGGACCCCCTGCTGGGCGTCTGGGGCGAGGCGGCCGGACCGTGGTTCGCCATCGGCAGCTTCGGGCGCTTCCTGGTGTCGCACGACCAGGGCGCGCACTGGCAGTCCGCCGCCACGCCGCAGATGCAGGACAAGCACCTGAACGGCATCGCCGGCGATAGCCAGGGCCGCATGATGCTGGTGGGCGAGAACGGCCTGGTGCTGCGCTCGGCCGATGGCGGTGGCACCTGGGAAGCGGTCAAGGTGCCCTACGCGGGCTCGCTCTACGGCGTGCTGCCGCTGCGCGGTGGCGCCTGGCTGGTCTATGGCATGCGCGGCAACGTGCTGCGCAGCGCCGACTTCGGCGCGACCTGGGAGGCCGCCGAGGTGGGGCTCAAGACCTCGTTCTTCGGTGGCGTGCAACTCGCCGACGGCCGCATCGCGGTGGCCGGCCAGGGCGGCATGCTGGCCGTCTCGGCCGATGGCGGGCGCCATTTCAAGCCGGTGTCGGGCGGCGGCGCGCAGACGCTGGCCGCGCTCATCCCGGCTGCCGGCGGGCATGTCCTGACGCTGGCCGGCAACGCGGGGATTGCCCGCTTCACCCTGGCGCCGGACGCCGCGCCCTGATCCCGCCGCCGCACCAACAGCGCACCTCACCGCATTGCATAGAAGCGAGAACGCCATGACCCGCCCCGAAATCTCCGGCCCCCGGGCCACGACAACCCGCCTGAGCCGCTTCGTCGCGCGTTGCGCGGACCTGCTGATCCGCCGCCGCCGCCTGTTGCTGGTGCTGTGCCTGGCGATGACCGTGGCGATGGGTTTGTCCGCCACGCGCCTGCGGCTCGATCCGGGCTTCAACAAGATGATCCCGCTCCAGCATCCCTATATGCAGGTGCTGGGCAAGTACGCCAGCACCTTCTCGGGCGCCAACACCGTGCTGGTCAGCCTGCGCTGGAAGGGCGACGGCGATATCTACAACCAGGCCTTCATGGACAAGGTGCGCCGGGCCACCGACGAGGTCTTCTTCATCCCCGGGGTGGACCGCGCGCGCGTGTTCTCGCTGTTCACGCCGAACGTGCGCTACACCGAGGTGACCGAGGCGGGCTTTCGCGGTGACGTGGTGGTGCCGGGGCGGTTCTCCGGTTCGCCGGAGCAGCTCGACCAGGTGCGCCGCAATGTGGCGCGCTCCGGCCAGATCGGCCGCCTGGTCAGCAATGATCTCAAGTCTGCCCTGATCCGGGCCGAACTGCGCGAAGTCGATCCCGTTAGCGGCAAGGCGCTCGACTATGGCGAAGTGGCGCGCCAGCTGGAGAAGATCCGCGCCGGCTTTGCCGGCCCCGACGTCGAGGTCAACGTCATCGGTTTTGCCAAGCTGGTGGGCGATGTGGAGGAGGGCATCGCCGGCGTGATGGTGTTCTTCGCGCTGGCCTTCGTGGTGACGGCGCTGATGCTGTATGGCTACACGCGCTCGCTGCGCATCACCCTGCTGGCGCTGGTCGTGGCGCTGCTGCCGGTGGCCTGGCTGCTGGGCTTGCTGCCTCTGCTGGGCTACGGCATCGACCCGATGTCGATCCTGGTGCCGTTCCTGATCTTCTCCATCGGGGTCTCGCACGCGGTGCAGATGACCAATGCCTGGAAGCAGGAGGTGGTGCTGGGCCACGACCCGGTCGAGAGCGCCCGCGCGGCTTTCCGCAAGCTCTTTATCCCGGGCACAGTGGCCTTGCTGACCAACGCGCTGGGCTTCATGGTGATCATGCGCATCGAGATCGAGATCGTGCGCGAGCTGGGCATTACCGCGTGCCTGGGTGTGCTGTTGATGATCCTGACCAACAAGGTGTTCCTGCCGCTGCTGCTGTCGTACACGCGCCTGGAACCGGGCGTGGTGGCGGCTGCCCGCGTGCGCGCCGGGCGGCACGGCGCCTTCTGGGACCGGTTCGGCCGCTTTGCCCGGCCGGGGCCGGCGCTGGCGGTGTTCGGTGTGTCGCTGGCGCTGCTGGCGGTGGGCGCGCTGCAATCGCGCGGGCTCAAGGTCGGGGATATCGGCAATGGCGCGCCCGAGTTGCGCGCCGACTCCCGCTACAACCGCGACAGCGAGAAGGTCGTTGGCCAGTACAACATCGGTGTGGACGTGCTCACGGTGGTGGTGGAACCCAAGGGCTTCGACGATGCCTGCCTGCACTATCCGGTGATGAGCGCGGTGGAGCGCTTCGAGATGAACCTGCGCGGCGTGGCCGGGGTGCAATCGGTGGTGAGCGTGCCCTCGCTGGCCAAGGTGGTGATCGGGGCCTACAACGAAGGCAATCCGCGCTGGGAGGCATTGCCGCGCAATAGCGAGGGCCTGAGCCAGGGCGCCAAGGCCTTCGATCCGGACAACGGCATGAACACGTCGAACTGCCAGGCGATCCAGGTGCTGATCTACACCGCCAACCACGAAGGGGCCACGATTGCCCACATCGTGAAGGAAATCCAGCGCTTCATCGCCGCCGACCACACGCCCAACGTGGCCTTCCGTCTTGGCGGCGGCAATATCGGCGTGATGGCGGCCACCAACGAAGCTGTGGAAGAGGCGGAGGTGACCATGCTGCTGGCGATCTTCGGCGCCATCACGCTGCTATGCCTGCTGACTTTCCGCTCCTGGCGCGCCGTGCTTTGCATCATCGTGCCGCTGACGCTGGTGTCCATCCTGTGCAACGCGCTGATGGCGCGGCTGGGGATCGGGCTGAAGGTCTCGACGCTGCCGGTGATCACGCTGGGGGTGGGGGTGGGCGTGGACTACGGCATCTATCTGTATGAGCGCATGCAGCACCAGCTGCGCGACGAAGGCCAGGGCTTGCCGCAGGCGTTCGCCGAAGCCATGCGCCAGCGTGGCACGGCCGCCTTGTTCACGGCCATGACGATGTGCATCGGGGTGGGCACCTGGGCCTTCGCCGCGCTCAAGTTCCAGGCGGACATGGGCATCCTGCTGGCCTTCATGTTCATGGTCAACCTGTTTGGCGCGGTGTTCCTGCTGCCGGCGCTGGCCAGCTGGCTGGGCGTGGAGGAAGAGGAACGCGCACGCGCCAAAGGGCATGGCGCCGGTGCGCCGGCTCACGCGGGCGACATGGCCGCAGCCGGCGAGCGCGCGCTCAAGTCGGACGCGATATGAGCGCCCGCGCCTTCACGCCGCTGCGGCTGGCGGGCGTCACGCTGCCGAACCGTTTCATCAAGGCGGCGACCTTCGAGGGGCGCGCGCCGGCCGGGGAGCCAAGCGCCGCGCTCGCCGATTTCCATGCCGGCATCGCCCGCGGCGGCGCCGCGCTCACTACGGTGGCCTATTGCGCGGTGGCGCCCGGCGCCCGCACCTTCGATGACCAGATCGTCGTGGGGGAGGCCGCCATGCCCGGGCTGCGCCGGCTGGCGCACGGCGTGCATGCGGCCGGCGGGCGGGTATCCGCCCAGCTTGCGCACGCGGGTGCGTTCTCGCGGCTGAAGCGCCCTTTCGGGGAGCGTTCGCGCGGCCCGTCCGTGACGCTCAATGACTACGGCTTGCTGGCCGGGGAGCCCATCGCGGGCGCCATGCGGTCGAGCCATATCGAGCAGGTGGTGGCGCATTATGCCGCCAGTGCATCGCTGCTCAAGGCCGCTGGCTTCGATGCGCTGGAGATCCACATGGGGCACGGCTACCTGCTCAGCCAGTTCATCAGCCCGGCCACCAACCGCCGTACGGACGAGTATGGTGGCAGCCTTGCCAGGCGCATGCGGCTGCCCTTGCGCGTACTTGCCGCGGTGCGCGAGGCGGTGGGCGGCGACATGGCGTTGCTGGCCAAGCTCAACCTGGACGACGGCCTGCCCAACGGGGTGCATGTCGGCGACAGCGTCGAAGCCTGCCGGTTGCTTGCCGCGGGCGGCATCGATGCCATCGAGCTCAGCGGTGGCTTTGTCAGCCGCTCGCCGATGTACCTGTTCCGCGGGCAAAGCCCACTGCCGGACATGATCCGCAACGAGCGCAGCCGCCTGTACCGGTTTTTCTTCCGGCTGGCCGGGCCGTCGCTGTTTGCATCGCAGCCTTTCGCCCCGCTGTACTTCCTCGATCAGGCACGGCGCGTGCGGGATGCCGTGGAGATCCCCCTCATCTACCTGGGCGGTGTCACCAGCGGCGAGGACGTGAGCCGCGTGCTGGACCAGGAAGGCTTCGACGCCGTCGCGCTGGGCCGCCCGCTGCTGCATGACGCGCATTTCGTCGAGCGCCTGCGCGCGGACGATCGTCACGCCAGCGGCTGCACGCACTGCAACCGCTGCGTGGCACTGCTGGATGCGCCCGGGGGCGTGCGCTGCCCGCTGGCGCAGGGCTGAAGTGGCGCTCCGGGCCGCAAGGCCGGGGCTAGTCCGAAGGGACGATGAACCGCGCGTGCCCGGTCCGTATCGTGGTGCGTGGCCCGGGGTCCGGCGCCGGGGCGCCGGCGCGGCGGGCCGCATAGAACTATCAGGAGAAGACATGTCCACACAAGGCTACAAGATTGAATCCCGGCCGCCGCAGGCACGCTTCGCGCGCGGCTGGCATTGCCTCGGGCTGGCGGCCGACTACAGGGATGGCCAACCTCACAGGCTCGACATCTTCGGCCGGCGACTCGCCGCCTTTGCCGACTCGGCCGGCAATATCAAGATCATCGACGGCTATTGCCCCCATATGGGCGCGGATCTCAGCACGGGCACCGTGCAGGGCGACAACATCGCCTGCCCGTTCCATGGCTGGCAATGGGGCGGCGACGGCGGCTGCAAATCGATCCCCTACTGCAAGCGGGTGCCGCCCAAGGCGCGCATCGGCAGCTGGACCACCTGCGAGCAGAACAAGCTGCTGTTCATCTGGCACGACCCGCAAGGCAACGCGCCGCCGCCGGAAGTGGCCATCCCGCGCATCGAGGCGTGCTTCTCCGACGAGTGGTCGGACTGGGCGCTGGACAAGATGCTGATCCACACCAACTGCCGCGAACTGGTCGACAATATCTCCGACATGGCCCACTTCGGCACGGTGCACGGCGCACCGGTCGACTACTTCGCCAACCTGTTCGAGGGCCACAAGGGAACGCAGCTGATGATCGGCCGCAGCGCCAGGCTCTCGGGCGATGACCAGCTGACCGCGCTCTCCACCTATTTCGGCCCCGCGTACCACATCACCGAAATGAGCGGGCGCATGGGTGACCAGCCCATCCACTCCATCCTGCTCAACTGCCATGTGCCGGTGGACGCCAACAGCTTCGAGCTGCGCTACGGCGTGCTGGTCAAGCGCGTGCCGGGCCTGTCGGATGCGCAGAACCGCGCCATGGCGCAGGCTTACGTGGAGCAGGCGCGCGGCGCCTTCTACGAAGACGTCGTGATCTGGGACAGCAAGATCCGCATCGACAACCCGCTGCTGTGCGAGGGCGACGGCCCGATCTACCAGATGCGCGACTGGTACGGGCAGTTCTACACAGACATTGAAAGCGTGCCGCCAGGCAGTGTGGAGCGGCGCAAGTTCGAGCTCAATATTGCCGGGATCGAGCCGCCGGCGTTGCATCACGTGTTTGAGGGGTAGGCATACCGGACGCGGGGGCCTCCTGGCCCGCCGCGCCCGCTCGGCGCTGCGTTACGGCACAGCGCGCGACCGGCTACGGGAGCCGTTACCAGATCGTCTTGACGTGCGGGTAGGCGCGGATCTTCTCGTCCTTCGTCACCGGCGGACAAGGCGCTCGCGCGCCACCAGTGCCGCGACTCACCCACCAGACGAGCGCGCGCGTGTCCAGGACGGTCACTGCGCCGCCTCCCAATCATCGGCGTCCACCGGCTCGGTCGGTGCGTCGTAGCGCACCACGGAATCGCGCAGGATTTCCAGCGGGCTACGTGAAGGACTCCGATACGGCCGGACCTCGAGAACCGGCTTGCCGTGGTTGGTCACCACCAGCGGTTCGCCCGAGTCCTCAACCTGGCGGAAGTACGCCAGCGCATGTGCCTTGAAGTCCGATTTTGAGACTTGCCTCGCCATCTCTGCTCCTGATCGTATGACCATGGTCACATACTCTAAATCAAGATGACCGGCAGATTCGAACCTTCTTTTGGCGGCGGGTGACGATACAGGCATCTGCCCAGGCCACGGGAGGTGACGAGGGCAAGTGCGTGCGCCGCCGCGTGCCGTCAGGCCAGCAACCCACGCTCGCGTGCCAGCGTCATGGCGGTGTCCTCGATCATGTCCTCCTGCCCGCCCACCAGGCGCTGGCGCCCCAGCTCGACCAGGATCTCGCGCGCCGGAATGCCGTACTTGGCCTGGGCGCGCTTGGCGAACAGCAGGAAAGACGAGTACACGCCGGCGTAGCCCAGCGTGAGCGCATCGCGGTCGATGCGGATCGGCTGGTCCATGATGGGCACCACCAGGTCTTCGGCCACGTCGGCGATGCGGAACACGTCCACGCCGGTCTCGATGCCCATGCGCTCGCAGACCGCCACGAAGACTTCCATCGGCGTATTGCCGGCGCCAGCGCCCAGCCCGGCGGCGGCCGCGTCGATGCGGGTGGCGCCGCAGGCCACGGCCGCCAGCGAGTTGGCGATCCCCATGGCGAGGTTGTGGTGGCCATGGAAGCCCAGTTCGGTGTCCGGCTTGAGCGCCTGGCGCACGGCCGTCAGCTTGGCGGTGACGTCGTGCGGCAGCATATGCCCCGCCGAATCGGTGATGTAGAGGCAGTTGGCGCCATAGGACTCCATCAGCAGCGCCTGTTCCACCAGCGTCGCCATCGGCGCCATGTGCGCCATGTGCGCCATCATGAGGAAGCCCACGGTGTCCATGCCGAGCTTGCGCGCCATGCCGATATGCTGCTCGGAGACATCGGCTTCGGTGCAGTGGGTGGCTACGCGGATCGTGTGCACGCCCAGTTCATGCGCCATGCGCAAGTGTTCGATGGTGCCGATGCCCGGCAGCAGCAGGGCGGAGACCTTGGCTTGCTTGAGCTCGCCCAGCACGGCTTGCAGGTACGCTTCGTCGCTATGCGCGGGAAAGCCGTAGTTGACCGAGGCGCCGCCCAGGCCGTCGCCGTGGGTCACCTCGATCAGCGGCACGCCGGCTTCGTCCAGGCCGCGGGCGATCGTCTTCATCTGGTCGAGCGAGATCTGGTGGCGCTTCGGGTGCATGCCGTCGCGCAGGGTCATGTCGTGCACGGTAATGCGTTGGCTCATCTCTTGCTCCTTATGCGGTAGTGGCCACGGCGGGCAACGCGCCGCGCAGCATGGCGGCGCCGATGCGCTCGGCGGTGCGCGCGGCGGCGGCGGTCATGATGTCGAGGTTGCCGGCATACCTGGGCAGGTAGTCGCCCAGGCCCTCGACTTCCATGAAGATGGAAACGCGCTTGCCGTCGAAGACCGGGCCGTTCTTGAGCGTATAGCCGGGCACGTATTGCCGCACCTCGGCAATCATGTCGTGGACCGACGCCGTGATGGCATCCACGTCCGGCTCGTCCTCGGTCAGGCAGTGGATCGTGTCGCGCATGATGAGCGGAGGCTCGGCCGGGTTGATGACGATGATGGCCTTGCCCTGCCGCGCGCCGCCCACCTGCTCGATGGCGCCAGCGGTAGTGCGGGTGAACTCGTCGATGTTGCGGCGCGTGCCGGGGCCGACCGAGCGCGAGGAAACGGTGGCGACGATCTCGCCATATGCCACCGCCTGCACGCGCGATACCGCATACACCATGGGAATGGTCGCCTGGCCGCCGCAGGTGACCATATTGACGTTCATCGCATTGCTGCCGAGGTGTTCGTCCAGGTTGACCGGCGGCACGCAGAAGGGGCCGATGGCCGCCGGCGTCAGGTCGATCACGCGCACGCCGCGCGCGGTGAGCAGGTCGGAGTGCTGGCGGTGCACGTAGGCCGAGGTCGCATCGAAGGCGATGCGGATGTCGTCGGCGGCCAGGTGCGCAAGCAGGCCGTCGAGGCCCTGGTCGGTCGTCTTCAGGCCCAGTTCGCGGGCCCGGGCGAGGCCGTCGGAGGCCGGGTCGACGCCGACCATCCACACCGGTTCCAGAATGGTGCTGCGGCGCAGCTTGTAGAGCAGATCGGTGCCGATATTGCCGGGGCCGATCAGGGCACACTTGATTTTTGCCATGGGGCTTCCTTGCTTGGAGCGGGCAGGGTGGGAGAGTTCAGGTGAGTCAGGTGAGTCAGGTGAATCGGGTGCTGCAACTGCCGATGCCGTCGATGCGCAGGTGCAGGCGGTCTCCGGCAACGACCGGAATCAGCGCCGCGAGCGAGCCGGACAGGATGGTCTCGCCGGCGAGCAGGCCGATGCCAAGCGCGCCCAGCGTATTGGCCAGCCAGGCCACCGCTTCGGCGGGGTGGCCGAGGGCGGCGCTGCCTTGCCCCGTGGCGACCACGACGCCGTTCTTTTCCAGCGTCATGGCACAGCCGGCAAGGTCGAGGCCGGCCGGGCTTACGCGCTCCTCGCCCAGCACGTAGGCGCCGCAGGAGGCGTTGTCGGCCACGGTGTCCTCGATGCGGATGCGCCAGTCGAGGATGCGCGAATCGACGATCTCGAAGCAGGCGGAAACCGCTTCGGTGGCGGCCAGCACGTCGGCGCGGGTCACGCCGGGGCCGCGCAGGTCGCGCTTGAGAAAGAAGGCGATCTCGCCCTCAGCGCGCGGCTGGATCAGCGTGGCGGCGGGGATGGGCTGGCCGTCGGGGTAGCGCATGCTGGCCAGCAGCATGCCGAAATCGGGCTGGTGCACATCCAGCATCTGCTGCACCGGCAGGCTGGTGACGCCGATCTTCTTGCCGGTGATGCGGTCGCCGTGTGCCAGACGGTGCGCGACGAATTGTTGCTGGATGCGGTAGGCGTCGCGCACCGTGATCGGGTCGCCACGTCCGCTCAGGGGTGCGACCGGCACGCGCGCGGTCAGCGCCTGGTGGAGTTCCTCGCCTAGCGAGGCGATCAGGTCAGGTTTCATGGCGGGAAGGGACTGGATGGCCGCGGCGGACCGATGCCATTGGCATGGGTCCGCGCGAGCCTGCGGTGAGGCCGGGGGGCCGGTATCAGGTGCCCGAGCCGCGCACGGCGTCCGGCGAGAAGTAGGACTCGTTGAATTCCGGGCTGTGGTTGAGCACCGGCATCGGTTCTTCGTTGGTCAGGCGATCGGCAAAATAGGCACCCGACACCAGATCGTGATAGAACGCCGTGGTCGTGTAGAAGCGCTGGGCATCGTAGGCGTACACGGAGCCGGCCAGGTTGACCCGCCACAGCTGCCCGCGCGCGTCATGGTTCTCGGCGATCACCGCACTCCAGCTGTCCTCGTCGATGTACAGCACCCGCTTGGCGTACTGGTGGCGGAAGCCTTCCTTGAGCGAGGCCTCCAGCACCCACACGCGATGCAGCTCGTAGCGCATCAGGTCCGGGTTGGCGTGGCCCTTGCCGAGGATATCCTGGTACTTCACCGCGGTGCTCATCAGCTTGTAGTTGTTGTAGGGCACATAGATTTCCTTCTTGCCCACCACCTTCCAGTTGTAGCGCTCGCCAGAGCCATTGAAGAGCCGGTCGTCGTCGACGGTACGGAAGCCGCCCGGGCCGGAGGGCTGGTCGAAGCCGTACTCCGGCGTTTGCCGCACGCGCCGCGTGCCGGGGTTGTATTGCCACGTGCGGCGGGTGTTGGCGCCTTCCTGGTCCCACAGCTCATAGCCCACCAGCAACGTGCCGCGATCACGCAGCGGCAGCTCGGTAGCCTGGCGGAAAAAGGTCTTGCTGTTGAGCGCGCTCTTTGCGTCGAAGCTGGCTGCGTTGCGCGGCGAGAAGATGTTGTAGCGCACGCGGCCCCAGGCGATATTGCCGTCCGGGTACACCACCGCCTGGCCGTAGGTGGCCGATTCCGTGCCGATGGAGGAGGCGAAGCGCAAGTTCCACATCAGTTCCAGCCCGCTCTTGGGGATTGGGTACGGCGCTTGCGGCGGCGCGTTCCTCAGGCCATTGCCGTCCGCCGTCATGCTGACTTCGGGGGCGAGCAGGCGGATATTCTTGTAGGCCGCGTCCTCGTAGCGGAAATCGCGGTGGCTCGGGTAGACCGGCATCTTGAAGGTATCGGGATACTTCTTGAACAAGGCCTTGGTGCCTTCGGTCAGGTGCTCGGCGTATTGCGCCATGTTCTGCGCGGTGATGACGGCGAGCGGCTTCTCCGCGGCGTAGGGGTCCGGATAGCGCTCGCCGCGCTTCCACTGCACCCCCGCTGGCACGCCAAGCCACTTCCCGCTCCAGGCGGGGATCTGGCCGTCCTTGCTGCCGGCGCGTTCCGCGCCCATGGGCGTGAGCTTGTCATCGAGCTGCTTGAGCTCATCCGGTGTCACCTTGGCGTAGGCGGCGACAGCCAGCATCATGCTGGCCGCCAGCAGCGTGCCGCGGATCGTTGTCTTCGTATGCTGTTGCATGAGTGCGCTCCTGGGAATGAGGCCGGCCCTCGCGGGCACTGGCCCCGCAAAACGTTAAAACGAGTACTTCGCGTTGAATGCCACGTAGTCGCGGTCGGCCAGCGGGCGGTTGAGGGTGTTGGCGCCGCCCATGAACATGGCGTAGGTGAGGTTCAGTTCGAGGTTGTTGAGGTACTTGAAGGTCACGCCCACGCTGGCGCGGCGGTCGCCGAAGCCGGTCAGGGAGCCGAAGGCGCCGGCCACGGCCGACTTGCCGCTGAGGGCCTGGGCATAGGTGAGCGGCACCGTCATGTCCCAGCCGTCGAAGACATTGTTGTAGGTCAGCGACCAGCCGAGCTGCAGCGCTGCCGAGTTGGTGGTGTTGGTCAGCGTGCTGAAGCCGTTGACCGGTGTCACGCCGACGACGTGCTGGTAGGCGATTTCGCCGAGCAGGCTCTGCGAGTTGGCCAGGAAGCTCGGCCCGATGGCGTAGATGGCCGAGAGCTGCCCCTGCAGCACCTTGCCGCGGGTGGCTGTGGGCGATCCGGCCACGTTGACCAGGACCGGCACACCGTCCTTGTAGCTGACTTCCCCGGCGATATTGGCGCCAAGCATCTGGGTGGAGAAGCTGGCGCCGGTCAGGTTGATGTCGCCAAAGAATTTCTGCTGGTATTGCAGTGTCGGGAACAGCGAGGTCACTACACTCGGGTTCTTGTCGTGGTAGTGCAACTGGTACAGGCCGAGCTCGGTGTCGCCGAACACGCGAAAGCGCGTGCCCAGGCCCCACTGGCCGGAGTTGGACGGGTTGATGTCCGGCCCGCGCGGGATCTGGAAGCCGCCCGGGCCGATGATGTACTGCGCACCGGGGCCGACGATATCGCTGGTGCTGAAGTAGCTGCCGGGTGCGCTCAGCTGGTTGGACTTGTAGGTGAACTGGTAGTAGCCGAGCAGGCTGAGATCGGGATTGACCTGCCATTGCAGCGCGAGCTGGGGTACCGGCAGCAGGATGTCCTTGACCTCGGCGCCCGGCACGAAGGACTTGGTGGCGTCCGCGGGGCCTTGGGCGCCGGCGATATTGGGGAAGAACAGGCTCTCTCCCCATGCCACCACCTGGTTGCCGACCTTGACGTTCAGGCGTGTGCTGTCGATGCCGAAGGTGCCGTAGGCGTAGGCGTCCAGCAGTTGCGCGCGCTGGCCGTGGTAGTAGCGCGCCGAATCGGTGAACGCGTTGAAGGCGCCGCTGTGGTTGACGGTGGCCGGCGCATCGTTGGAATTCGAGGTGCGATAGGCGCGGTCGTAGAAGGCGCTGCCGCGCACGAACACGCCAAACTCGCCGCGCTGCAGATTGGCTTCGCCAAGCAGGGTGGCACGGTTGGCGATCATGTCGCCGCGCTTGAAATTGCGGTCGCCATCGTCGCCGTTGACGTTGGACGGTGACAGCAGTGCGCCGCTCGGCGCGCCGGTGCGGACCGCGGCGCCGTAGGTGGCGGTAAAGGAGTAGTTCAGCGACGTATCGTTGCCGAGATCGATGGTGTTGCCGGCCCAGGCGTTGGGTGTGATCGCCGCGGCGATGGCTGACACGATGGCGGCTGGCCGCAGCCTGCGCTTGCGATGCGGTGAACCCTGCGGTGTACCCTGCGTTGTACCCGTTTGTGACGCTTGCATATGTCTTCCCTATGGTGTTGGTGATGCGCGGTGATGCATTGACCTGGCACGTCTTGTGGCTTCTTCTTTGATGGAAAGCGTAATGACCGGGGCAGGGCCCGGAATCGTCAGAACGGACTAGACGGTTTCCCCTAGGCGATGGCCAGCGGCGCGACGCGCGGGCACGCCGCTAGTCCGAACGGAGGATGACGCGCGGCGGCATGCGCGATAGCGTCGGGCATCGCCCCGCGCGGCGGGATCGCGGCGTGGGAATCACAGAGGAGGAATGCAATGCGCAGTGCAAAGGAATACATCGTTGCGGTGGTCACGGGCGGCTCGCGTGGCGCGGGCAAGGGCATCGCGCTGGCGCTGGCGCAAGCCGGCGCGACGGTGTACGTCACCGGGCGCACCGAGCGCAGCGGCGAGGCGCCGTTGCCCGGCACCATCCACGAGACCGCGCGCGAGATCGATGCGCGCGGCGGCATGGGCATCGCGGTGGCCTGTGACCATCGCGACGATGCGCAGGTACGCCGGCTGTTCGAGCGGGTGGGCGACGAATCGGGGCGGCTGGACATCCTGGTCAACAACGCTACCTTCCTGCACGACGCACTGATCGAGCAGGGCGGCTTCTGGGACAAACCGCTGGCCCTGGTGGACATCCTCGACGTGGGCCTGCGCTCGGCCTATGTGGCGAGCTGGCATGCGGCGCCCCTGATGGTGGCTGGCGGGCGCGGACTGATGGCGTTCACGTCGTCCTTCGGCGCGAGTTGCTATATGCACGGCCCGGCCTACGGCGCGCAGAAGTGCGGCGTGGACAAGTTCGCCAAGGACATGGCGGTCGACCTGCGCCCGTACGGCGTGGCCGCGGTATCGGTCTGGATGGGCCCGCTGCGCACCGAGCGCACCATGCGGGTCTGGGCGCGCGAGCCCGACAAATACGCCGCTTTTGCGCCGAGCGCGGAGAGCCCCGAGTTCACCGGCAAGGTCATACTTGCCTTGCATGGCGACGCTGCCGTCATGGAGAAATCGGGCCAGGTGCTGATCAGCGCCGAGATTGCGCAGGAGTACGGCATTCTTGATATCGACGGCAAGGCGCCCGTTTCCTATCGCTCGGTGCTGGGTGGGCCGGTGCAGGCGCACCCGGCCAAGGTCGAGTAGCCGCGCTGCGTGGTCAGCCCGCGTGGCGGGCGGCCGCGTCGAGAAAGGCCGGCCGCTCGCCGCCGCCGTCGATGACCAGGTTGGCCCCCGATACATAGGCCGCATGCGGCGAGGCCAGGAAGAGGCAGGCGTCGGCGATGTCGCGCGGGTCCGCGAGCCGCCCGAGCGGCACGGTATCAGCCACCTGCCGGAGCGCGGCCGGATCACCGTAGTGTTGCTGCTGCGCAGCCTCGGTGAGGACCAGTCCCGGACTCACGGCCGTCACCCGCACGCGTGGCGCCCATTCCACCGCGAGCGAGCGGACCGCGCTCAGGATGCCCGCCTTGGCCGCGCCATAGGCCGCGGTGCCGGGGGAGGGCCGCAGCGCGCTGACGCTGCCGATGAAGATCTGCGTGCCGCCGCAGGCCTGGGCCTGCATGCGTGCGTTGGCGCGCTGCGCCAGTTGCAGCGGCGCCACCAGATTCAGGCGGATGATGGATTCCATCAGGCGCGGCGAGGCGTGCGCGGCGAGCGCGAAGGGTGCGCCGCCGGCATTGTGGATCACGATATCGAGCGAGCCGGCGCTGTCCACGATCCGGGTCAGCAGGGACTCCACCTGCTCGGCGTCGCGAATGTCGGCTGCGATGAACTCCGCCTGACGGGGCTGCCCCCCGTCAGTCTCCGGTGGCGTGCGCCCGCAGGTGAACACGCGGGCACCTGCTGCCAGGAAACCCTCGGCGATGCCACGGCCAATGCCGCGCGCGCCACCTGTCACCAACACCGTCTTGCCGCTGAAGTCGAATCCCGTCATCTCTGTCTTTCCCTGGTCTCGTTGCCTTGCTGGTCAGTGCGATCTTAGGGAAATCCACGGGACGCTTCGTAGTCTGAAAGGACGATGCCTGCCGCGTTGCGCATGAGCATGATCGGCCAGGTTCGTCATGACAACAGGGGAGACACCGACATGTCCAGTACGTCGCCTGCGGCATTGCCAGCCGGCCAAACCATCACCACGCCAGACGGCCTGCGCCTGCACTACCTCGATGCAGGTGCTGGCGAACCCGTGGTGTTCATCCACGGCAGCGGCCCGGGTGCCAGCGGCCATAGCAACTTCAAGCACAACGCACCGGCTTTTGCCGCGGCGGGCTTTCGCACCGTGGTGGTCGACCTGCCAGGCTACGGCCAGTCATCGAAACCGGCGGATGTGGAATACACGCTGGACTTCTTCGTCGCCGCGCTGCGCGCGCAATTGCTGGCGCTGGCGCTGCCGCGCTGCGTGCTGGTGGGCAACTCGCTGGGCGGCGCCATTGCGCTGAAATACGCGCTGGATTACCCGGAGCATGTCAGCCGCCTGGTGATGATGGCGCCGGGTGGCGTCGAAGACCGCGAGACCTATTTCCGCATGGAAGGCATCGAGAAGATGGTGTCGCTGTTTACCGGCGGGCATATGAACCCTGACACCATGCGCCAGTTGCTGACATTGCTGGTGCATGACGCCACGCTGGTCACCGATGCGCTGGTGGATGAGCGCATGGCCGTGTGCAAGGCGCAGCCGCGCGAGGTGCTGGCCACCATGAAGGTGCCCAACCTGACCGAGCGCCTGGGCGAGATCGCGTGCCCGGTGCTGGGCTTCTGGGGCACCGAAGACCGCTTCAACCCCGCCGGCGGCGCTCTCAAGTTCCTGCAGGGGTGCCGCGATGCGCGCTTCGTGCTGATCAATCGCTGCGGCCACTGGGTGATGGTCGAGCACAGCGATTACTTCAACCGCGAGTGCCTGGGCTTTCTCGCGGATACGGTCGAGGCCGCCGTGTAGCATGGCTGTGCGGCCGGCGTGTCGGCAGCGCCAAGAACCATAAACCTGGAGACAACATGGAATACCCGTTCAACCTGTTCGACCTGCGCGGCAAGGTGGCCGCCATCACCGGCGCCGCGCGCGGCATCGGCGCCGAGACCGCACGCGTGCTGGCTGCCGCCGGCGCCAAGGTCGCGGTGCTCGATTTGCTGGAAGCGGACGGCCAGGCCGCCGTGCGGCGCATCGAGGCCGAAGGCGGCCAGGCCGCCTTCTGGAAGCTGGACGTGTCCAGCGAGGCTGAGGTGGGCAAGGTGTTCGGCGAGATCGCCGCGCGCTTTGGCCGCCTCGACATCCTGATCAACAACGCCGGCATCGACGGCGTCAACGCGCCCACCCACGAACTGGCGCTGGCGCAATGGCAGCGGGTGATGGACGTCAACGTGACCGGCACTTTCCTGTGCACCAAGCATGCCATCGCGCATCTTGAGCGTGCGGGTGGCGGCTCGATCGTCAATGTGTCGTCGATGTACGGCATCGTCGGTGGCCCGGACGTGCCGCCGTACCACGCCTCCAAGGCCGCGGTGCGGATGATGGCCAAGACCGATGCCATGCTCTACGCCGGCAAGAACATTCGTGCCAACTCCGTCCATCCGGGCTATATCCGCACGCCGATGCTGGAGGAAGTGGCGCATGCCTCGGGGCAGGGTGAGGGCTTGTTCGCCTATCTTGGCTCGCAGGCGCCGATGGGCCGTCTTGGCGAGCCGCGCGACATCGCCGCGGGCATCCTCTACTTGGTGTCCGACGCTGCCCGCTACGTGACCGGCGCGGAACTGGTGATCGACGGCGGCTACACCGCGCGTTGAGCGTCTTCAGCTTCAACGAGGAAGGGAATGAGCATCGACACGACCAAAGCCATGACCAAAACCATGACCATGGACACGAGCAAGAGCGCCGGCATGAAAGCCACCTTGCTCGATTACGTGGCCGCTTTCAATGCGGCGGACGCCGAGCGCGTGGTGGCGCTGTTTGCCGACGACGCTACCGTCGAGGACCCCGTTGGCAGCCCTGTGATTGCCGGGCGCGAGCGCATCCTCGCCTTCTACAGGCACGCGGCGTCGCTCGGCGCGCGCCTGGAAGTGGTGGCGCCGCCGCGGGGGTCGCACGGCAACGCCGCGGCCCTGAGTTTCGCGGTGTATGCGCGCATGCAGGGGCATTCGGTACGCATTGACGTGACCGATGTGATGACCTTCGGTGCCGACGGGCGCATTACCGGCATGCGCGCCTTCTGGGGGCCGGATGACGTGCATCCGCAGTAAGGCGCGTGCCGTGCGGGCATGGTAAGACGTTGCCCGGGTGATGCGGCCGCCACGCGCGAGCGCATCCTTGCGAGCGCGGAGCTGCTGTTCGAGCGCCAGGGCGTGCAATGCGTGACGCTGGAGCAGGTAGCGAGCGCCATCGCCATGACACGCGGCGCGATCTACGGGCACTTCCGCAGCCGCGCCGAGCTGCTGGCCGCCATCATGGCGCGGGCGGAGGCGCATCTGGCCAGCCGGCTCGCAGCCTTCGGCGGTAGCGGCGGGGGCCTGGCCCGCCCGGATCTGGAGCGCGCGCTGGCGACGATGTTGCAGGATGAGGCCGTGCTGCGCTATGCGGGCATCATCCTCGGCTTGCTGCACCACGCGTGCACGCCTGGGTGCGAGCTTTGCCACCTCACGGTCCGCATCCGTGCCCGCGCCAGGGCGTTGTGTGATGGCCTTGGCAGGCTGCTGGGCGAGCAGGGCAAGGGCGCGCTGCTGGCGGCGCATCTATGGGGCCTGCTGAGCGCCTGTTCGCTGCGGCTGGCGCCGGTGGACCTGGCCGGCTGCGTCGGGCCGCTGCTGCGGCTCTATGGGGAATAGCCGGCTGCGCCCGGGGCGCCTTGCCGGTAGCTCGCGGCGAATTCCGCACGCTTCTCGCCTGTTCCCCTATCCATGCCCCTATCCATGCCCCTATCCATCGCCAATCCGGTCTTGAAGCACACGGCGCGCATGGGCGTACGGGATTGACCCTAGTCCGCATGGACGAAGAGGTTCTCTCCTCCGGCACTTACCTTTCAGTTCAGCAGACCGTGCTGGCGCAAGTGCATCGCCACCGCGCCACCGCGCCACATGAGCATGGCAATGCAAGAAAAGGGATACGAGCAAAGAGGAGGCAATTGTGAAGGATCGATATCGCATCACATGTCTGTTGGGAACCTGCGCCGTGCTGGCGCTGGGCGTCGCTGCCGGCCAGAGGACGGGCGCGCCTGTGGCCAGAGAGGACAGCGCGAGCGAGCGCATAGCGGCGGCCGCGAGCGCCGCGACGGATATCCGGGCGGCGGTGGACGCCGCGCTGAGCGATTGCGACGATGCTTGCCGGCAGAGCCGGGGCATCGCGGCCGTGATGGCGCTGGGTTATCGCCCGCCGCCATAGTACCCAGGGAGCACCGCAGGCTTGCCCTGGAGCGCTGCCGGCCACCATCAAGCCACTTCCGCCACCCGTATCTCCGCCAGCAGCTTCTTCAACTCCGGCACGCAAGACCCGCAGTTGCCGCCCGCCTTCACGCAGGCGGTGACTTCGGCCGGTGTCTTGAGGTCATGCTTGCGCACCGCATCGCAGATGGTGTTGCGCCCCACGCCGAAGCAGGAGCACACGGTGGGGCCGGCGTCCGCGCCCTTTTCCATCGGCTGGCCCAGCAGCAGGCCGATGCGATCGGCGTCTTCCAGGCGGTCCTTGGCGAACAGCGTGGACAGCCACGCGCGCGAGGGCAGGTCGGGGCGCGTGCATACGTAGAGGCAGGCCTGCAGGCGGTCGTCGACCACGTGGCCGGCGTGATAGATGCCGGCGGTGCGGTCTTCATACTCGATCCAGTCCGCATTGGGGTCGTCGATGCCGAGCAATTGGCGGGCCCACGCGGCGCGGTCGGCGATATTCTCGCGGCCGGCGAACTCGTAGCGCTGGAACTGGCGGCCCTGGACGCGCGTCCAGTAGGTCAGCTCGTCCGCCTGGAGGTCCTCGCGGCTCAACACGAAGCCATGCCACGACACGCGGAACTCTTCCACGCGCACCGGCGTGTGCTTGAACTCGGGCTCGCCCGAGACCGGGTCCACCACCGGGTTGACCAGCGCGCCCACGCGCGCGTCGGAGCTGAACTGGCCGTTCCAGTGGATCGGCACGAATACGCTGCCGCGCGGGATGCCGCCGCTGTGCTGCACCCGCGCCACCATGGCGCCCCAGCGCGTGGTCACGCGGGCCAGCTTGCCTTCGCTGACGCCGGATAGCAGGGCGTCCTGCGGATGCATGTCGACGAATGGCTCGGCGATGTGGTCTGCCAGCTTGGGCGATTTGCCGGTGCGGGTCATGGTGTGCCATTGGTCGCGCACGCGGCCGGTGTTGAGCACTAGCGGGAATTCGTCGTCGGTGGCGTGGAACGGCGCGCGCGGCGCGGTGGCGATAAAGCGGGCGCGGCCATCGGGGTGGGCGAAACGGCCATCGGCGAACAGCCGGGCAGTGCCGCCGGACGCGTTGGCGAGGCGCCCCGGGGGCGTGGCCATCACCGGCCATTGCACCGGCGAGAGCGCGTCGAATTGCTTCTGGCTCATGCCAGCCAGCCCGGCGAGGTCGAACATGCGTGGCGCGTGGGGCTGAGCGCTGCTGCCCGCGTTGCGGTAGGTGCTCAGCCGCGCGTGCTCGTCGAAGATCTCGTGCGGTCCGGCAAAGCGGAATCCATCAAAGCCCATGCGCGTGGCCACCTCGCACAGGATCCGCCAGTCAGCGCGGGCCTCGCCGGGCGCCGGCAGGAAGGCGCGCTGGCGCGAGATGCGGCGCTCGGAACTGGTGACGGTGCCGTCCTTCTCGCCCCAGCCCAGCGCGGGCAGCAGGACGTGCGCGGCGTCGTTGGTATCGGTGCGCAGCATGATGTCGGAGCTGACCACCAGTTGGCACTTGGCCAGCGCGCGGCGGGCCTGGTCGGCATCCGGCAGGCTGACCACCGGGTTGGTGGCGATCACCCACACGGCCTTGACCCGGCCTTGCTCGATGGCCTCGAACAGCTCCACCGCCTTCAGGCCTGGCTTGTCCGCGATGGCAGGCGAGCCCCAGAACGATTGCACGATTTCCCGGTGCAGCGGGTCGGCCAGCTCCATATGCGCGGCCAGCATATTGGCCAGCCCGCCGACCTCGCGCCCGCCCATGGCATTGGGCTGGCCGGTCAGCGAGAAGGGGCCCATGCCGGGCTGGCCCACGCGGCCGGTGGCCAGGTGGCAGTTGATGATGCTGTTGACCTTGTCGGTGCCGGCCGACGACTGGTTCACGCCTTGCGAGAAGCCGGTCACCACCTTGGGCGTGGCGGCGAACAATGCGTAGAAGCCGCGCAGGGCTTCAGGGTCGAGCTTGCATGCCTTGGCTACCTTGGCGATGTCGGCGCAGTCCGGGCCGGCGGCCGCCAGCGCGGCGTCCAGGCCGCTGGTGTGGGCGTCGACGAAGGACTGGTCCACCGCGCCGTGCTGTGCCAGATAGTGCAGCAAGCCGTTGAACAGCCACACGTCGGTGCCGGGCTTGACCGGCAGGTGCAGATCGGCCAGCTCGCAGGTGGCGGTGCGGCGCGGGTCGATCACCACCAGCTTCATTTCCGGCCGCGCCTCCTTGGCTTTGAGCAGCCGCTGGAACAGGATCGGATGGCACCATGCGGTGTTGGAGCCGACCAGCACCACCAGGTCGGCCAGTTCCAGGTCTTCGTAGTTGCCCGGCACCAGGTCCTCGCCAAAGGCGCGCTTGTGCCCGGCCACCGCCGACGACATGCACAGGCGCGAGTTGGTGTCGATGTTGGCGCTGCCGATAAAGCCCTTCATCAGCTTGTTGGCAACGTAGTAATCCTCGGTCAGCAACTGGCCGGAGACGTAGAGCGCCACGGCATCGGGGCCGTGTTCGGCGATGATGTCCTTGAAGCCCTGGGCGACCTTGTCCAGGGCATGGTCCCAGGACACTGGCTGCAAGGCGCCGTCGGCGCCGCGTACTTGCGGGTGCAGCAGGCGGCCTTCCAGGCCGACGGTTTCCGCCAGCGCCGAGCCCTTCACGCACAGGCGGCCCTGGTTGGAGCCGTGGCTGGTGTCGCCGGCCACCTCCACGCTGCCGTCGGCATGGCGGGTGGCGCGCACGCCGCAGCCCACGCCGCAATACGGGCAGGTGGTATCGGTGACGGTGACTGAGGCGTCGGCGGACAGCAGGGTGGGCGAACCGGTGGAGAGGATGACGGGGATATCGGACAGGTTCACGTTAGCGCTCGCTGCTGGCGGTCAATCGGGGACTAGGTCGTTCAAGCGTTCGGGCGTTCGGGTGCTCAGGCTGCCATGGCCTCACATTGTGCCTTGCCGAACAGCAATCTCTGGCGCATGGCGCCTACCGGGGCGCCGCTCTGGATCAGGTCGAAGTACCAGGGGCCGTCCTGCACGTCGCCGTACAGCACCGCCCCGACCAGCCGACCGCCTTGCAGCACCAGCCGCTTGTACATGCCGCGGCGCGGATCGCGCATGACGAGATCCTCGCTGCCTTCACCTCCGATGAAGTCGCCGGCGGAGTAAAGATCCACGCCAGTCACTTTGAGCTTGGTGGCGGTGGCCTGCTGCACGTAGCGGCGATGCCCGGCGCCGGCCAGGTGCGCGGCGGCCACGCGCGCCTGTTCCCAGATCGGCGCGACCAGGCCGAAGGTGGCCTGGCGGTGCTGCACGCATTCGCCCACGGCATACACGCGCGGATCGTAGCTCTGCAAGGTGTCATCGACCACGATGGCGCGCTCGCAGCGCAGCCCGGCCTGCTGGGCCAGCTCGATATTGGGGCGCACGCCGGCGGTCATCACCACCAGGTCGGCGGGGATCTGGGTACCGTCCTTGAAGCATACGCCGGTGACGCGGTCTTCCCCAAGGATGGCGCTGGTATTGGCGCCCAGCAAAAAGCGCAGGCCTTTGCGCTCCAGCGCCTGCTTGAGCAGCGCGGCGGCGGGCTTGTCGAGCTGGCGCTCCATCAGGCTGTCGGCCACGTGCACCACGCTGACCTCCATGCCCTGGCGCATCAGGCCGTTGGCGGCTTCCAGGCCGAGCAGCCCGCCGCCGATCACCACGGCGTGGCGATGGTTGCGGGCCGCCGCCAGCATGGTTTCCACGTCCTGGATGTCGCGAAAGGCGATGACGCCATCGAGCTGGTGGCCCGGCACGGGGATGATGAAAGGCTTGGAGCCGGTCGCCAGCAGCAGGCGGTCATAGCCCACCTCACGCCCGGATTGCGAGCGCACCAGCCGGCGGCGGCGGTCGATCGCCACCACCGGATCGCCGGCCAGCAGTTCGATGCCGTTCTGCGCGTACCAGTCGCGGGTGTTGAGCATGATGTCCGCGACCGTTTTCTCGCCCGCCAGCACCGGCGAGAGCAGGATGCGGTTGTAGTTGCCGTGCGGCTCGGCGCCGAACACGGTGATGTCATAGAGGTCGGGCGCGAGCTTCAGCAGTTCCTCGACAGTGCGCATGCCGGCCATGCCGTTGCCGACCACCACCAGGCGGGGTTTGGAGGGCGTGGTCATGCGGCCACCCAGACCTTGCCGTCATGGACGCGGGCCGGATACGCCGCGATCGAGTGCTCGGGCGCTTCCAGGCATTCGCCGGTCTGCAGGTCGAAGTGATGCTTGTAGATCGGCGACGCCACCACGATGCGTTCGCCCAGGCTGCCGACCAGGCCGCGCGAGAGTACGGCGGCGTTGGCGTTGGGATCGTAGTTGGAGATGGCGAACACTTGGTCGCCGTTGCCGCCCTGATCGTCGCTGTAGCCGTCGCCGACCCGGAACACGGCGATCTGTGCCTTGTCCACCAGTGCGCACACACCGGTATTGGGCACGATGTCGCGCAGGCTGCAAACGGCGGTCCAGGCTTCGGTATGGTGGGTGGGGCTCATGATGTTCTCCTTGGGCGTTGGCGCGAGATGATGGGTCGGTACGGTTCAGGCTGCCTTGACGATCACAGGGATCTGCTCAAGCCGGGATTTACGCAAGTTCCGTTCCTCCGGCGTAGCCGGGCGGATCTGGCCGCGCTCTTCCATGAAGACCAGGTTGTCGTCGCGCAGGTCGCTGTTGACGAAGTGGCGGAAGCGCTTGCGGGTTTCCGGGTTGGTCACGGCGGCCTTCCATTCGTCTTCGTAAGTGTCCACCACGTGCTGCATCTGCGCCTCCAGTTCGGCGCCAATGCCCAGGCTGTCGTCCAGCACCACAGCCTTGAGGTAGTCCAGCCCGCCTTCCATGTTGTCGCGCCACACGCTGGTGCGTTGCAGGCGGTCCGCGGTGCGCACGTAGAACATCAGGAAGCGGTCCACGTAGCGCAGCAGCGTTTCGCGGTCCAGGTCGCTGGCCAGCAGTTCGGCGTGGCGGGGCTTCATGCCGCCGTTGCCGCACACGTACAGGTTCCAGCCGCGTTCGGTGGCGATGATGCCCACGTCCTTGCCCTGGGCTTCGGCGCACTCGCGGGTGCAGCCGGAAACACCAAACTTGATCTTGTGCGGGGCGCGCAGGCCCTTGTAGCGGTTTTCGATCTCGATGGCCAGGCCGACCGAGTCGTCCACGCCGTAGCGGCACCACGTGGAACCCACGCAGGACTTCACGGTGCGCAGGGACTTGCCATAGGCATGGCCCGATTCGAAGCCGGCCGCGATCAGTTCTTCCCAGATCATCGGCAACTCTTCCACGCGCGCGCCGAACATGTCGACCCGCGCCCCGCCGGTGATCTTGGTGTACAGGCCATACTTCTTGGCCACCTGGCCGACCGCGATCAGGCCATCGGGGGTGACTTCGCCGCCCGGCATGCGGGGCACGACCGAGTAGGTGCCGTCCTTCTGGATGTTGCCCAGGAAGTAGTCGTTCGAGTCCTGCAGGCTGGCGTGCTCTTGCTTGAGCACGAATTCGTTCCAGCACGAGGCCAGGATGCTCGCCACGGTGGGCTTGCAAACGTCGCAGCCCAGGCCTTTGCCATGTGCAGCCAGCAGTTCGCCGAAGGTCTTGAAGCCGCCCACGCGCACCAGGTGGTAAAGCTCCTGGCGGGAGTAGGCAAAGTGCTCGCACAGGTGGTTGTTTACCGCCAGGCCTTGCTTCTTCATCTCGGCCTTCATGACCTGCGTGACCAGCGGCACGCAGCCGCCGCAGGTGCTGCCGGCCTTGGTGCAGCGCTTCATGTCACCGATGTTGGTGGTGCCGCTGCAGACGGCGGCGCAGATATCGCCCTTGGTCACGTTGTTGCAGGAGCAGATCTGCGCGGAATCGGGCAAGGCATCGGCGCCCAGCCCCGGCTTGGCCTGGCCGTCGGAAGACGGCAGGATCAGGAATTCCGGCGACTCGGGCAGCTCGATCTTGTTGAGCATCATCTGCAGCAGGGTGCCGTATTCCTCGGCATCGCCTACCAGCACGCCGCCCAGCAGGTACTTGCCGCACTCGGACACCACCAGCTTCTTGTAGACCTGCTTGCGCTCGTCGGTGAACTGGAACGAACGGCTGCCGGGCGCATTGCCGTGCGGGTCGCCCAGGCTGGCCACGTCCACGCCCATCAGCTTGAGCTTGGTGCTCATGTCGGCGCCGGCGAACTCGGCCTGGTGTCCGAGCAGGTGCTTGGCGGCCACGCGGGCCATTTCATAGCCGGGCGCGACCAGGCCGTAGATCTTGCCGTCCCACAGCGCGCATTCGCCGATGGCGTACACGTCGGGGTCGGAGCTCAGGCACTGGTTGTCCACCGTGATGCCGCCGCGCTCGCCAATGGCCAGGCCGCTGGCGCGGGCCAGCTCGTCGCGCGGGCGGATGCCGGCGGAGAACACGATCATGTCAGTGTCGAGGTGGCTGCCATCGGCAAAGTTCATGCGATGGGTGCCGTCTTCGCCGTCCACGATCTCCACGGTGTTCTTGCGGGTATGCGCGGTGACGCCAAGCTCTTCGATCTTGCGGCGCAGCATCGCGCCGCCGCCGTCGTCCACCTGCACCGCCATCAGGCGCGGGGCAAATTCCACCACATGGGTTTGCAGGCCCATGTCGCGCAGTGCCTTGGCGCATTCCAGGCCCAGCAGGCCGCCACCGATCACCACGCCGGTCCTGGAGCGGGCGCCGCATTCCTGCATGGCTTCCAGGTCTTCGATGGTGCGGTAGACAAAGCAATCCTTGCGGTCCTTGCCGGGCAGCGGCGGCACGAAGGGGTAGGAGCCGGTGGCCATGATCAGCTTGTCGTAGGACAGCGTCTCGCCGGTGGAAACCGTCACCGTCTTGGCCGCGCGGTCGATGCCGGTGGCGCGCGCGTTCAGGCGCAGCAGCATGTTGCTGCGCTCGAAGAAGCCGGCTTCCACCAGCGAGAGATCCTCGGCGGACTTGCCGGCAAAGAACTCGGACAGGTGCACGCGGTCGTAGGCGGGGCGCGGTTCCTCGCACAGCACCGTGACTTCGAGATCTTGCGAGCCGGCCTCGGCCAGGCATTCCAGGAATTTGTGGCCGACCATGCCGTGGCCGATGATGATCAGTTTCATGATGGTTTCCTTGTTCTGTGGGGCCGCTGGTGCGTGTGCTTTGGTGGCGTCGTTGCGTCGTTGCGTCGGGCGGGCTCAGGACCCGGAACCTGCCAGCGCGTTGTCGAACAGCGCCTGCTCGCTGGCCTTGTGCTCGGCCGAGAAACGCACGGCGATGGCGCACAAGGCGGAGACCATGGCCGCCGTGCCCAGCACGGTCAGCGTTTGCTGCAGGTTGCCGCCCAGGCCCTTCATCAGGAAGCCCGCCGCCACGGCGCCCACGTTGCCGCCGGCGCCGATGATGCCGGCCACGCCGCCCAGCGCCTTGCGGTCGATAAAGGGCACCAGCGCATAGGTGGCGCCGCAGGCCATATGGGTGAACAGGCCAAAGCCCAGCATGGCGGCAACGGCAGCCACGACGTTATGCGCCTGCGCAAACCACAACAGGCCCAGGCCTTCGCCCAGGATCAGCACGAACAGCAGCATGGAACGCGCATCCAGGCCACGGCGCAGCGCAGCCTTGTCCGACAGCCAGCCGCCCAGGGCACGGGCGAACAGGGCGAGCAGGCCAAAGCTGGCGGCGGCCAGGCCGGCGCTGCTCAGCGACAGGCCGAAGTGATCCACGTAATAGGTAGCGGCCACGTTGTGGATGAAGATCTCCACGCCGAAGCAGGCACCGTAGGTGATAAACAGCATCCACACGCGGTAGTTGCCGGCAGCGGCGACAAAGCTGGCCCAGCCGCCTTTCTTGCCGCTGTCGATGGCGATGCCGCGCGCGCGCAGATCCTTGAAGTCGCCTTGCGGGCAGTCCTGCGTATAGCGCCAGTACAGCACCGCCATGATCAGCATCAGCACGCCCGGCACCAGCAACGCCAGGCGCCAGCCCATGGTGTGGCTCACGCCCAGCATCAGCACGCCGCCCAGCAGCAGCGGCATCAGCGCTTGCGCGGCGCCACCGCCGGCGTTGCCCCAGCCAGCGGCTGCCGCGTTGGCGGTGCCCACCACATTGGGCGCGAACATCACCGAGGTGTGGTACTGCGTGATCACGAAGCTCGCGCCAACCGCGCCAATCAACAGGCGGAAGAACAGGAAGGCTTCGTAGCTCTGCGCCATCGCCACGCCCAGCACAGGGATTGCACCCAGTGCGAGCAGGCCGGTGTAGGCGCGCCGGGGGCCAAAGCGGTCGCACAGCGGGCCGATGGCCAACCGCACGAGAATGGTCACGGCCACCGCAGCGATATTGATATTGGCGATCTGGTCGGGCGTCAGGCCGAATTCGCCCTTGAGCACCGGCATCAACGGCGCGCAGGCGAACCACGCGAAGAAGCACACGAAGAAGGCCATCCACGTCAGGTGGAAGGCGCGCATCTGCGGGGTGCGCAGGCTTAGCAGTTCGATGCGGGTGGCTTTGCCGGTCATCATGGCTCCATAAAAACAAATGGCGTCCCGCAATCCGGTCGTGAAGACCAGATCAGGGGACGCCGTTGTCCTGGTGGCAGCGGTGAAGACCGCTACCACCCTGTGTGAGGTGAGCGGGCCGCCGTTGGTCCGCTCGCGTCTTATTACGCAAGCGTTGTGCCAGGGCTGTTTGTGATGGATGGCGGGCTTTTTGCGCCGCGCAGGAGCGTCAGGCCGGGAGGCGATGCGCCGAGGTGGGGCGGGGCGGCACGGTCATGGTGCAGTGCAATGGGCCGGGCGGTGCGCGGGGTGGTGCAGGCCGTGGCCGAAGGATTGACGGCCGATCGCGCCCAGGATCGCGCCCAAGATCACGCCTGCGTGGCAGGCGCGTGCGGGAATTCGCCCTCAGCCGCCGGCGCTGGCCGCTGGCTAGCGTGGCAAATCTCGATATCGTTGGGCCGCACCAGCTGATCCGCGTCATCCACCAGCGCCGCGCGCACGCGGCGCCCCTGCTGTGCGGTAAGCAAGGTCACCGGCCCCTGGCCGCTGGCGGCCAGGTGGCGATCCCCCCATTGCATCAGCCCGATGACCACCGGCAGCAGCTCCACCGCGGCGCGCGTCGGCCGGTACTCGAACCGTTCCCGCTCGCCCGGCTCCCGATAGCTCACCTTGCGCAGGATGCCTGCCTCGGTCAGCGTTTTGAGCCTGGCCGACAGCACGGCGGGGGAGCACTGCAGGCGCTCCAGAAAATCGTCGAAGCGCCTGATACCGTGGAAAACGTCGCGCAAGATAAGGATTGTCCACTTCTCTCCAACCAGCGAGAGGGTCGCGGCAATCGAGCAGTTGCGGAGTTCTTGGGTGGTGAGATCCATGCAATGAGCATAGCAGGCTAACTTCATTTGCAAAAGTCAGGGTATTGCCTATACTTCTGACTACGAAATATGAAGTCAGGAGCCGGACATGCAGCCTTCGAATCCCCCCAGCCTTGCCGGCCAATCCCGCCTGACCGGCGGCGGCTGGCATGCTGGCTGCCCGGAATGCGCCGAGACCTGGAAGTTGAGCGGTGGCGAGCGCGTGGTCGTGCGCGCCGTTCGTGCCGCTGATGCCGATAGAGAGCGGGCCTTCGTCCAGGCCCTGTCGCACGAAAGCCGTTATTACCGCTTCCTGACCGGCGGACGCGTGTCCGACGAGGTAATCGACCTGTTTATCGAGAGCCACGCTGGCCTGGCGCTGGTGGTCACGGCGGAAGTGGCGGGGCTGCCGGTGATCGTCGCCAACGGCAACTACGTGGTGACGCGTGGCGAAGACGGCGGCGTTGGCGAGTTCGCCGTGGCGGTGGCCGACGACTGGCAAGGCAAGGGTATCGGCCGCCGGCTGATACAGCGCTTGCGCGACGCGGCGCTGGGCGCCGGCCTGCATCTGCTGCGCGGGGACGTGCTGAGCGAGAACCGCCGCATGCTGGCGCTGATGCGGGAGTTCGGTTTCTCCACCCGGCGCAACCCGGAAGACAGCCTGCTGTATGAGGTGAAACTGGTGCTGGGCGAGCTGGCCGGCAACGGCGCGTTGCAGGGCGCCGCCCGGGTCCCGGCGCCCTAGGCCTCCGCGCTTGCGCGCCTGCGCGATCCGGCTGTCACGGTGCATCCCACTGACGCCGTGATGATGCTGGCAATCGCCAGCCATTGCTGCGTATTCAGCGTCTCGTGCAGGAAGGCGAGGCCTGCCAGGGCGCCCATGGCGGGTTCCATGCTGAGCAGGATGCCGAAAGTGCGGCGCGGCAGCCGCTTGAGCGCCACCATTTCCAGCGAATAGGGAATGGCGCTGGAAAGCAGGCCAACCGCCAGCCCTGCCACCAGCAGCGACGGGCTGAACATGGCCGCGCCGGCATGCGCCAGTCCGAAGGGCAGCACGACCAGCGATGCCATGGTCAGTCCGAGCGAGGTGGCTTGCCCGCCATGCGCGTTGCCTGCCATCTGCCCGAAGATGATGTACAGCGCCCAGCCCACGCCGGCCGCCAGCGCGTAGCCGATGCCCACGGGATCGAGCGTGGCAACGTTCTCCCCGAGCGGCAACAGCAACAGCAAGCCTGCCACCGCAAAGGCAATCCAGAGAAAGTCGATGGCCCGCCGCGACGACGACACGGCGACCACCAGCGGGCCGGTGAACTCGATGGCAATCGCCAGCCCGAGCGGGACGGTGCGCAGCGACATATAGAACAGCAGGTTGGTGGCGCCCAGCGCCGCGCCGTATAGCGCGATCACGCGGGCGTTGGCCAGGCTGAGCGGCATCCGCCAGGGCCGCCACACGCACAGCAGGATCAACGCCGAGAAGCTCACCCGCAGCGCCGTGGTGCCCTGGGCGCCAACCTCGGCAAACAGGCTCTTGGCAAACGACGTACCGATGCAGAGCGAAGCCATCGATCCGATCAAGGCCAGCACGGCGATCAGGGTGGCACTTTGTTTCAGGCGATTCAGCGGCAATTGCGACTCTCGGGCGATTCTGCGAGCCCGAATCTTGAACGATCCTGGCCCGGCTGGCTAGGCTGCGATGTGCTGCAAGCGCACAGCGTAGCTTAGTAGCTGAGCGCCACGTTGAGCATGACCGTACGGGGATTGCCCACCGGCACGATGTTGTTGCTCAGGCCGCCGGCGTAGTACGCCTTGTCGAACACGTTCTTGACGTTGAGCGCGGCCTTCCAGTGCGATGCCACATAGCCCACGCCAAGGTCCGCCACCGCGTAGCCGGGCACGGTGTAGTTGAAGGTGTAGCCGCGCCTGGCGCTCTGCGCGCGCATGCCGGCGCCGGCGTACCAGCCTGCCAGCGGCCCGCGGAAATGCTTGGTGCCCCAAAGCGAGACGCTGTGCCGGGGCACGTTGTTGAGCGGCTTGCCCACATTGGCGGCAACCGTGTCTTCCGTGACCTCGCTGGCGACGTAGGCATAGGCGCCGGCAAGGCTCCAGCCGCCGCCAAGATCCGCCGTCAGCTCCGCCTCCAGCCCGCGCGTGCGCTGCGCGCCCGTGGCAATGCTGAAGCCGGTATTGACCGGGTCCGAGCTCAGCACGTTGCGCCGGGTCAGGTCGAAGGCCGACAGTGTCAGCAGGCCGCTCTTGTTGGGCAGATCGAACTTGATGCCCACCTCTGCCTGGCGCCCCGTTTCGGGCTTGAAGGTGCCACCGTTGACGTCGGTGCCGCTATTGGGCAGGAACGAGGTCGCGTAGCTGACATAGGGGCGTGCCCAGCTGGTCAGGTCGTACATCAGCCCGGCGCTGCCGGTGACGGCCCGCGCGGTGTCGTCCAGGCGCGTGGCGGCCAGGCGGTCCGTGGTGCTGGTGCGGGCGGTGTCGTGGCGCAGGCCGGCGGTGAGCAGCCAGCGCTCGGCAAGCCGCACCTGGTCGCGCGCGTAGAAGCCCAGCGTGCTGACATTGTCTTCCTGGTTCAGGCTGTAGGCGCTGGGGCAGTTCACGGCCGCGCCATAGACCGGGTTGTAGACGTTCAGCGCCGCGACGCGGCAGGTGCGCTGCAGGCGGCTCTCGTTGCTGCGGTTGTAGTCCACGCCGAGCGTGATCTCATGCTGCTGCCCGGCAATCTCGAAGCGCCGCTGCAGGTTGGTGTCCACGCCGATGGTGGTGCCGGAAAAGTCCTGCTGCGTGCCGCTGCGGTTGAGCAACTGGCTGTTGACCGCCATGGTGCCGCCCGCGATCAGCGTGCCGGCCAGCGACAGCGTTTGCCAGCGGAAATTCTGGTTCAGCGTCCAGCCGGAATCGAAGCGGTGGGTCAGCGCATAGCCCAGCCGGTTCTGCTCGCCGTCGTATGGCGCCAGGCCCGGCTCGCCGGTAAAGCGGCTGTTGGGCAGGGTGCCGTTGCGGTTGGCGGTGAGCGTGCCGTTCACGGGCAGGCCTTGCTGGCGCACATATTGCCGCGCGTTGTGGCTCGCCAGCAGGGTCAGGTCGGTGCGCGCGCCGAGGTCCAGCGACAGCGACGGCGCGATATAGCGGTTGCGGTAATAGACGTAGTCGGTCGCGTCGTCGCTGTTCATCGCCAGGGCGTTCACGCGCAGCGCGGCCTTGCCGTTTTCCGACAGCGGCGTGCCCACGTCCGCCGTGGCCTGCCACAAGCCGTAGTTGCCTACCGTCAGCCCCAGTTCGCCAAACCGTTCGGGCCTGGGGCGCTTGCTGACGATATTGACCATGCCACCGGGCTGCACCTTGCCGAACAATACCGAGGCCGGGCCTTTGAGCACTTCCACGCGCTCGGCGCCGAACAGCTCCTGCGCCACGCGGTTGTTGCTCTCGACCAGCAGGCCATCCACAAAGACGGATTCCGATGCGCGCTGGCCGCGGATGATGAAGTCGTCCCAGCCGCGCCGGCCGTAGACATTGGTGGCCACGCCTGCGGAATTGGCCAGTGCGTCACCCAGGGTTTGGGCTTGCTGGCTGTCCATCAGGTCGCGCGTGATCACGGTGATGGACTGTGCGCTGTCCGCCGCGGACGCGCCGGACTTGGTCACGCCAGCTGCCCGGCGCGTGGCAAAGCCGGTGTCGGCGCGGGGGTCTTCGGCGGCGCTGACCGTGACGGACGGCAAGGTGGTCTCGGCGTCCGGGGCGGCCAGGGCCATGACGGGGGAGAACAGGCAGCCCAGGGCGGCCGGGGCAATCAGTTGGCGAGTGAGCATGGCGCTGCGAGAGTGCGGAAAGCGCCGGATTGTAAATGATAATGATTAGCGTTTGTAAGATTTTGCAATGACATCGATACGTGCTTTGCCGGCCACGGCGAGGCCGAATGCATGCGCCGGTCTTGCGCCTCGCCCTCGAACGCGCTTTGCACCTCAAGCGCGGCAGGCTATGGTGACTAGGAGACAGAAACCCGAACAGGAGAACACCATGGCACCGTCAGCATCCCCCCGCCGCATCGTGATTACTGGCGCCGGTGGCGCGCTTGGCCGCGCCGTTACCCAGGCGTTCGCGGACGAGGGGGCGCGGCTGGCCCTGATCGACCGCGACGTGGCAGTGCTGCGCGCGCATGCGCCGGTGCCCGAGGCTGCGGACTGGCACCTGTTGCTGGCGGCGGACGTGACCTCGACGCAGAGCATGGCCATGGCGGCACGCAGCATCCTCGACGCGTTCGGTGGCGTGGATGTGCTGGTGCACGTGGCCGGCGGCTTCGAGATGGGCGAGCCCGTGCATGCGCTCAGCCGCGAATCCTGGATGCGGATGATGGATCTGAACGCCTGGTCGCTGGTGGCCGTCACGCAGCACCTGCTGCCCGCCATGCTTGCGCAGGGTGCCGGCAAGGTCGTGGCTGTGACCGCGCGCGGCGCCGCCAGCGGGGCCGCCGCGATGGGTGCCTACTGTGCTTCCAAGAGCGCGTTGCAGCGTCTGGTGGAGAGCCTGTCGCGTGAGGTGCGCCGGGCCGGCGTCAACGTCAACAGCATCGCGCCGAGCATCCTCGACACCCATGCCAACCGCCAGGCCATGCCGGCCGCCGACCCGAGCGACTGGGTCTCGACCGCGGCGGCGGCGCGCGCCATTGCGTTTCTCGCCTCGGACGCCGCGCAGGCGATCCATGGACAGCACCTAGTGCTGGATGGGTTGAGTTGACCCGCGGCCGGCACGTGGGCCGGCATGGCGCGAGGCTTCTCCTGTATGGATTCCCCGGACTCGGCAGGCGCAAAGCCTGCCCGGGACGCTGCATCCATGGCGCGCAGGTAGTCGCTCTTCGCAGCGATTGGCGCTTGATGTGCACATGGCATGGGAAGTGGATCCGGGAGAACCCCGGTGATGACGCAAGCGGAAATCCATTTCGATGCTAGGGTAAATCCCAGTCCCGTTTTCCCGACTATTGGGAATCGAAGTTTTGATATTTGGGAAAACACGCGCATGCTCTCGTTCCATGCAGATCGAAGCCGACGCCCCCGAAACCAACTACCCCGCCGCTGGCGCGGATCGCGTGCTGTTTGTGCTCGCCGCCTTGGCCCAGCAGGGCAAGCCGATGACCGTGCGCGAACTGGGCGCTGCCACCGGCTTGCCCAAGAGCACCCTGTATCGCCAATTGGTGCTGCTCAAGAAATGGGGCTTCGTGCTGGAGTCGGATGGACGGTATGCGCCCGGTCCGATCAGCCTGCAGCTGGCGCTTGGTTTTGACATGGCCTCGCACCTCGCGCGCGAAGCGCAGCCGGAAATGCAATGGCTGGTACAGCAATCCGGCGAGAGCGTAGGGTTGGTGGTGGCGGTCAAGGACCAGGCGGTTTGCCTGGAAATGATTGAAAGCCGGCAGTCGCTGCGTTGCTCGTTTGAAAAGGGGCGCGGCGTGCCATTGCGGGCGGGGGCGTCGGCAAAGTCCCTGCTTGCGTTCATGCACGAGGACGCACGCCGGCGCATCGTGCTTGGCCTGCCCGATATGGACGCCATGCAGGCAGAACAATTGCTGGACGAACTTGCTGGCATCGAGCGGGCTGGCTATGCAGTCAGCCAGGGCGAGGTGGATGCCGGCGTATGGGGCGTCAGCGTGCCGGTGTTTCGCCGGCGCGAGAAGACGGCGGCGGTCGGCTCGATCACGCTGATGGCGCCGGCCACCCGCACGCAGGGGCGCGAGCCGCTCCTGATCGAGATGACGAGGTCGGCCGCAGGAAGAGTCTCGGCTGGGCTCCAGTCCTTCTAGTACCCGGCACCCTGGCACCCAGTACCGGATACGCAATAACCAGTACCAGATCCAATACCTACGAGAGGAGCGATTGATGAATCTTCGACGCAAATGCCTGCTTATCGGCCTGATGGGCCTCAGCCTCGCTGCCGGCCTGGCGCGAGCCCAGGACAACGCAGTCCTGCGGGTGGCCACGGATGCCACCTTCCCGCCAATGGAATTCGTCGAGAACGGCAAGCGCACGGGCTTCGATGTCGAGTTGGTCGAAGCGCTCGCCAAGACGATGGGCAAGCGCGTCGAATGGACCGACATCGATTTCAAGGGGCTGATCCCCGGCCTGATCTCGCGCCGCTTCGACATGGCGGTGTCCGGCATCTACATCACCGAGGAGCGCCGCAAGGTGGTGGATTTCACCGATCCCTACTACACCGGCGGCCTGGTCGCGCTGGTTAAATCCGGCAATACCGCCATCAATACGCCGGCGGATCTCAATGGCAAGAAGGTAAGCGTGCAGGTCGGCACCAAGTCAGTCAATTTCCTGCGCGAGAACTATCCGCAGGTCCAGCGCGTGGAAGTCGAAAAAAACCAGGAAATGTTCAACCTTGTCGAGATCGGCCGCGCGGATGCGGCAGTGACCGGCAAGCCCGCGGCAATGCAATATGTCAAGGCGCGCGGCGGTATGCGCGTGGTCGAGAAGGCCCTGACCACCGAGGAGTACGGCATGGCGGTGCGCAAGGATACGCCGGAGCTGACACGCGCGGTGAATGCCGCCCTGACCAAGCTCAAGGCCGACGGCACCTATGCGCAGCTGGTCCAGAAGTGGTTCGGCGCCGCGCATAAGTAAGGAGGGAAGACATCATGGAGCTGGACTTCTCGCCGGTCTGGGCCGGCTGGCCCGACCTGATGCGCGGCGCCGCGGTCACGGTCGAGGTGACAGCCTGCGCGCTGGTGCTCGGGTGCGTGATGGGTTTGCTGGTTGGCATCGGCCGGCTCGATCCGCGGCGCCGCGCCGTGTATGGGATCTGTACCGCCTACGTGACCGCGATCCGTGGCACGCCTTTGCTGGTGCAACTGTTTTTGCTGTTCTTCGGGCTGCCGCAGTTCGACATCCTGCTACCGGCATTTGTTTGCGGCGTGATCGGCCTGGGCATCTATTCCGGCGCCTATGTCTCCGAGATCGTGCGGGGCGCGATCCAGTCTGTCGACAAGGGCCAGATGGAAGCTGCGCGTTCCATCGGCATGTCGTCAGGCCAGGCGATGCGCGCGGTGATCCTTCCGCAAGCGATCGTGCGCATGATTCCGCCGCTGGGCAATGAGTTCATCGCATTGATCAAGAACTCTGCACTGGTATCGCTGCTGACCATTAACGACGTGATGCACGAGGGGCAGAAGATCATCAGTGTGTCCTATCGCTCGTTGGAGGTGTACCTGGCAATCGCGTTGGTCTATCTGCTACTGACCAGCGCCGCTGGATTGTTCCTGCGGCACATGGAGCAACGGCTGCGTATGGGAGGCATGGTGCAATGAGCGATTCCGCAATCATCCGGATCCGCAATCTGGGCAAATCCTTCGGCGACCATATGGTACTGAAGGGCATCGATTTCGATGTGGAGCCATCGCAAGTGGTGGTGGTGATCGGGCCCAGCGGCTCGGGCAAGAGCACGTTCCTGCGTTGCTGCAACGGCCTGGAGCAGGCGGAGAGCGGCACCATCGAGATCTGTGGCACCAAGCTGCTCGATCAGGGGCTGCTGATCGCCGACCCGGAACTAAACCGATTGCGCACGGAAGTCGGGATGGTGTTCCAGTCCTTCAACCTGTTCCCCCACCTGTCCGTGCTGCACAACGTCACGCTTGGTCCCCGCATGCTGCGCGGCGCCTCGCGCGACGACGCCGAGCGCAAGGCGATGGCGCTGCTGGAGAAAGTGGGCCTGGCACACAAGGCGCACGCCATGCCGGCCAGCCTCTCGGGTGGACAGAAACAGCGTGTGGCCATTGCGCGCGCGCTCGCCATGGCGCCGCGTGTGATGCTGTTCGACGAGCCTACCTCTGCGCTCGATCCTGAGCTGGTGGGCGAGGTCCTGCAAGTGATGAAGGTGTTGGCCGCCGAAGGCATGACGATGGTCGTGGTCACGCACGAGATGGGCTTTGCCCGCGAGGTTGCCGATGTCGTGGTGGTGATGGACGGCGGCGGCATTATCGAAGCCGGTCCGCCGTCCGTCATCTTCACCGCGCCCACGCAGGAGCGCACGCGCGGTTTCCTGCAAGCCGTGCTGACGCGGCAATGAGCATGGCAATGACAGAGTCTGTCTGGCAGGGCCGTAGCGACGCTGGCGAGCGTGGTGACACCAGGCGTTTGTTCCATGTCGTGCGCGCCGCGGGCGCGCCGCTGCCGGCCGGGTCGCCGGTGGTGGTCGGGTTTGCCTGCGATGCCGGCGTGCTGCGCAACCACGGCCGCGCCGGCGCGGCGCAGGGGCCGGATGCAATCCGCCGCGCCCTGGCCAACGTGCCCGCGCACGGACTGCCGGCCTTGTACGACGCTGGCAACGTGATCTGCGAGGACGATGCGCTGGAAGCCGCCCAGGAACGCTTGGCGGGGGCGGTCCGTGCCGTGCTGGACGGCGGCGGCTTGCCGCTGGTGCTGGGCGGCGGCCACGAAGTCGCCTGGGGCAGCTGGCAGGGGTTGCGGGCGCATCTGGATGCCGCCGGCGACGGCGGCCGGCTGCTGATCGTGAATATCGATGCACACTTCGACTTGCGTACCAGCCGGCCAGCCAGCTCCGGAACGCCGTTCGACCAGATCGCGTGCGAGAGTGCGCGCCGCGGGCTGCCTTTCGACTATGTCTGCCTGGGCGTAAGCCGTCTTGCCAATACGCCGGCCCTGTTTGCCCGGGCCGACGAACTGGGGGTGTCTTACGTCGAGGATGTCGACTTGCAGGAACGGCATCTCGATGCTCGCCTGGCCGCGTTGCGGGAGCGCATGGCCTTGGCCGAGCATGTCTATCTCACCATCGATCTGGATGCGCTGCCGGCGGCCGTCATGCCGGGCGTCTCGGCGCCCGCTGCCTTTGGCGTGCCGCTGGCGGTAGTCGAGGCGCTGGTGGGCGAGGTGCGGCGCAGCGGCAAGTTGCGCGTGGCTGACCTGGCAGAGTACAACCCCGGCTACGACCGCGATCATCAGGGCGCGCGGGTGGCGGCACGGCTGGCGTACCGGTTGCTGGCCTGAGGCGGTGCCCGCTTGCCCGGGGTCCGTCTCCCAGCGGCAGTCTATTTCCGCCGTGCCAGCGGCAATGTCGCCAGCCGTTCCAGCACGACGGCACGCATGCCCGCCGGCGCCGGCAACTGCTCCAGCAATGCCGGCCAGCGCTCGTTGGCCATCGCCACAGCGTCTTTCACGGCAGCGGTGGCGATGCGCTCGGCGATCCGGGCCTCGCGCGCGAACTCGCGGTAGGTCTGCAGCGTTTGCCCGCGCTGCTGGCGGTCGATGGCCACGTTCTGGCCGAAGCCGGCAAAGCCCGGCAGGGCGGCCACGCTGACGATGTCATAGGCGGGCGACAGCTCCGGCGCGATGCCGTTGCGGTACAGGAAGGAGAAGTTCTTCAGGTGGGCGTCGCTGTTGCCCAGCAATGTGTTGACGGCCTGCCGGATAAAGAACTGCCGCACATCCTCGATCCCGCGCACGCTCAGCCGGTCGAGCAATTGCACCAGCACGGCGTAGGCGTCGCGGCCGGCGTACTTGCTATTGGGCATGCGGGTCAGCAACTGGCAACCGTCTTCGGCATGCACGCGTCCGCCAGGTTCTCGGTCAAAGCGGTCCACGGCAAGGAAGTGCAGATCCGCGCCAAGGGCCTCGGCCAGCCCCTCAACCTCGATGGCGGCAAGCGGCACGGGCCGGCACGGCGCCACCGCCACGCCAGCGGCCTGCGCCAGCTGCATCGACACGTATTCGTTGAAGACCTGGCTATCGTCATTGCGCGCGGGCAGCTTGGCGATCAGGTCCGACAGGTGCCCGTGGGTGGGCATGGTGTAGCGCTTGCCGGCATGTGCGGTGGAAAGTGCAATCTTGTTCTGCACGCCCGAGACCGAGGCCGCGCCTTCGGTGGCGCCTTCGATCACGGCGATTTCCAGGTTGTCCGCGCCGCCTGTCACGCCGATGGTGCGCACGTGCGCGGGCAGGGCATCGATGGGCGCGGGGCGCACCACCACCGCGCCCGGCAGGTCGTCGCCGGCGGCGGCCAGGATGCCGAAATCGTCACGGTCTTCGGGATGGCGGCGCGTGGCCTCCAGGCGCTTGCGCAGCTCGCTCTCGGGCAGCAGCCCGGCGAAGTAGGGCGGCAACGCCGCGTTGGTGTTGTACAGCGCGGGATGGAAGGGGTTGGACAGCACCGAGGCGCTCAGCGTGTCGTTGCCGGGGAAGGTCAGCGAAAGGCTGAGCGTGGGCCGCAGCGGGTCGCCACGGAAGGCTTCCGCCGGCACGAAGCGGCAGGTGCGCCCGACCTCGCACAGATGGCCGCACAGCACGCCGTGCAGGTGCACTTCCAGATAGCGGGGCCGCAGCCCGGTGCTCATGATTCCTGCTCCAGGAACATTTCCACCGAGGTCTTGGCCTCGCGGTCCGGTCCGCTGTCCTTGCCCTCGACCAGGCGCTTCACGGCGAGCAGGTGCTCGCGGGGCACCAGGACCCATTCCGCATCGAGCGCGGCACCCACGGCTTCGAGTGTGGAGGCGCGCACATCGCTGCGGCCGCTCAGCGCCGTGGTCAGGTTGGACGGCGCCATGCCGATCAGCCGGGCCACTTCCCCCAGCGAGGATTTGCGTGCGGCTCGGCGTGCCCGGAGCTGGTCGTAGAGTGATGCCATGGCATATTTTCATCTAAAAAGATATGAAATAGCATAGCATACGACGGTGTTTGTTATGTTATTGCATAATATATATCAAGTTTATATGTCATAACATAGTAGCTTGCGCGATCAGGCCGCCTTGCTCTGGTCTGCCGCTTGCCCTGCGGACGCCAGAATGCGGAAGCGGCCCAGCTGTTGAGGAACAGGGATCGTGCGAGCGATGTACACAATGTGTAAAACCAATCACATTGCCAAAACACTTTGATTTCTAAGCGAATTCGTTCCGTAAGTACGCTTTTCGACAGTTGCTGAAAGGCAACGTCAAGGCCATGGATGCTCAGCATTCGTGAGACTACGTCGAACTCGCCAAAATCGCAGTTGCTTCGCGAAGCTTGCGCAACGTCCGACAGGAACGTTGGTTCGCATTGAAAAGCTACAGTCGCATGAATGCTGAGCGTGAAAAGGCTACGCTAGCATGAATGATGAGCGCGGCTCGCACGAATGACGATCTTCAACAGTTGCTGAACGGGCCCCAGTGGGACTCAACAGGGTTGGTGCTCGAGCCAGCGCACTGGGAGCGAGCCGTCCGGGAGTCCGGTTACGTGGCTGCGCAGCAGACAGTGCGGCTGCAGGTGTAGCGATGGTACTGCCAATACTGATAGTGCCGCCGATCCCGGTACAGGAAGCAGCCCCGCGCCAGAACAGAAAGCAGTGAATGGCCGCGACGCGCTCATATGCTATTGGCGCCGGGTGCTATGGCTGCCGCCACAAGCTATCGGCAATTGGCAGGGCAGGGCGGTGGCACTGCGCGGCACGACATTTGGGTTCGGCGGGATGACAGAAGCCGAATCGTACGATCTGCTTCGCGATTGCGAGCGGCTGACTCGGCTACTGCTGCGCCGATCGTGGGCGAGCCTGCCGCGGCTCCAACGGCGGTGGATCCGCAACGCTACCCGGGTCTTCGATCCAGGCATGCCGACTATCAAGGTGGCACGAGCGCAGACGAATGCTGCTGCCTGGCTGCTTTCGGCGATGCATTGGTGCGGCTGCCGCCATCCCGATGCCCTCCGGTGCAAGCCGCTGCATCCGCCGACAGGGGTGGTGCGCTGGCTGAGCGGCTTCAACGTGGTCGAACAGAAAGGCCATCCGCGCGCCATCATGACTAAGCTGGCGCAAAAGGTTGGGCGCGTAGAACAGCAAAGCCGCAAGCTCGTCAGCGCAATGAGAGGGCGAAAGGGAGTCGTCGCCTTGCTGCCCGAATTGCTGCTGTGAAAGTCGGCCCCGTAGAACAAATCGAGGGATTCATAGGATGGTTGCAACTTTACTACGCAAAAGTTGCATCTTTACTACACTTCACGGCAAGCGCGTCCACTTGCGCCGTGGATCCAGTTGTCCGCGCATACCCGGCTGCATCGCCACGTGCCACTTCGGCCCTGCGCTTCTTCGCGTTTATTCGCGCCCCGGTACCCAGCATCGCTAAAGGCCACCGTCTCTTCACCTTGCAGTAGCAAGCAAGCTTGCGTCACGTCGTTGACGTTGCTTGTGCTCAGACGAGGTACTGATCCGTGTATTCACCGCAAGGGACGGTAGACATGACAGGCATGTTCCTTTGCGCCAAGGCCGCCGCGCGGCAGATGCGCGGTGGCGGCGGCGGGCGAATCGTCAACACTGCATCGATCCTGTTTCAGTGCGCCAAGCAATTTGCTCGTCACGTCCCGCAATTCCTGAGCTAATTACTAACTAGTGATTGCCTTCTCGTAGTCAGCCCCGAGCTCGCCCAATACTGAGCGTGCCGGACGCGGTGCACCGAGATGCAGGTAACGTAGTTCATCCATAAGGGCACTCCAAAGTGAAGGGCCGCCCTTTTCCAGCAGTTCCGAGCGCAAAGACGCCTCCGGATGCGTATGCCGAAGGCCCCAGACAGCCATATATGCGAGCAGAGGTACAAGCTGTATGGCCGCTTCCGTGAGGCTGTAGATGCCTTTCTGTTGATGATTCGGATCCGGAGATCGTGTCAGCAGGCCAGACGCGGTCAAGTGCTTCAGCCGGCTTGCGAGGATGTTCGAGGCGATGCCTTCCTTGTTGTGCTCCAGCAGAGCGCCATAGCTGCGCCTGTTCTCGAACATGACATCGCGGATAACGATCAGGCTCCAGCGGTCGCCCATCTGCTCAAGCGTCAAGTTGATCGGGCAGCCCGATCGTCTTGTTTGGGACAAAGTCTTCTCCTGAATTTCTACTTGCATTATGCAATTGCTGGGCATACCATGCAACCACTTGCACAATGCAAGTGCCCGTAGAGATCTTGGCAGATCGTTAGGAAACACTATGAAATTCTCAACCATCACTTCGCATGCCGTTCTCGCGGTATCGCTGGCATTCACTGGCACCTTCGTTGCAGTAGCACCGGCCCACGCTGCAGCGCCGATGCAGCACAAGCAGGTTCCGGGCTTCTATCGCGCCATGATTGGCGACTATGAAGTCACCGCGCTTCATGACGGCAGCGCCGGCATTGACTCCAGCCTCCTGCATGGCGAACCGGGACTCATCCAGTCCCTCTTGGAGCGCTCCTTTCAAAACGACCCCAAGAATGTCTCGGCAACCGTCCAAGGCTACCTGGTCAACACCGGCTCCAAGCTTGTTCTCATCGACACGGGTGCGGGCGGCCACTGGGGCCCACCCGCGCTGGGCAAGCTGGTGCAGAACTTGAAAGCCTCCGGCTACAAGCCGGAGCAAGTTGACCTGGTGCTGCTGACCCATCTTCACGCCGATCATGTTGGCGGAATCTACAAGGAAGGGAAACGTGTCTTCCCGAACGCGACCGTGATGATGAAGAAGGCCGACTCCGACTTCTGGCTGTCGAAGGAAATCATGGCCAAGGCCCCGGAAGACGCAAAGATCTTCTTCAAGGTGGCACAGGATGCAGCCGCGCCTTACATCGCTGCCGGCAAATGGAAGCCGTACGAAGGCATGGACGAAATCGTCTCCGGCATCGCACCGTATGCCATTCCCGGCCATACGCCCGGTCACACCGGCTACATGATTTCCTCAAAGGGTCAGTCGTTGCTGGTCTGGGGTGACACCGCTCACGTCCTCGCCGTCCAGATGCCGCACCCGGAAATCGGCATCGCCTTCGACTCGGACGGCGCGACGGCCATCAAAACCCGTGAAGACCTTCTGGTGAAACTCGCCGCGGACAAGACGATGATTGCCGCAGCCCACATGCCGTTCCCCGGCCTGGGCCGTATTCGAAAGGCCGACACCGGCACTGGCTACGACTGGGTACCCGCAACTTTCCTCAACCTAAAGTGAGGTGAACCATGGCCTACGATTCCTCTTCCGCCCGCAAGCTCCGCGAAGCGATGTTCGCCTTCAACATTGCGCATCCCGTAAGCACGATCGAGACGCTCCGCGTCGGCATGGAGGCAATTTCACAAGCAAACCCGCCGGCGGCTGACCTAACCGTCGAGCCGACCCAACTCGGTGGCATAGCCGCGGTGGCGATTACGGCTCCCGATGCGTCCAAAGACCGTGTCATTTTGCATTTCCACGGTGGCGGCTGGGTGGCTGGCTCTCCTGCCTCGCATCTGGGCATGCTCGGAGAGTTGTCTCGAGCGGCTAAGTCCCAGGTTATCGTCCTGGACCACTCCTGGGCGCCCGAGCACCCATTCCCTGCTTCCTACGACGAGTCCATCCGCGGCTACGAAGCAGTGCGTGCGCTTGGCAAGCCGTTTGCCGTGACCGGAGATTCCAGTGGCGGCGGCATGGCTCTCAACGTCCTTGCCTACGCATCCTCGAAGGGCCACAAGGACGCACGAGCAGCACTACTCATTAGCCCATGGGCAGACTTAACGCTGACGCTGCCCTCGCTAACGCAGTTGGCCGACCGCGACCCAATGGTCAACGCGAGCGCGATGCGGGCGATGGTCGAGGCTTACGCTGGCAACCACGATTTGAAGGATCCGCGCATCTCACCGATGTTCGCCGACATGCGCGGCTTTCCTCCACTGCTCATCCATGTCGGAAGCGACGAAGTACTTCTCGACGACGCCCTTGAAATTGACCGGAAGGTGCGCGCGGCCGGCGGCAAGTCGTACCTCGAGGTCTGGCCGGAGATGCTGCACGTCTGGCACATTCAGACAGCCTCATTGCCTCAGGCCCACGACGCGCTGCAGAGAGCCGGCGAGTTTCTCATTGGGCACCTCGAGAAGTAGCACGCACGCCCTCAACGAAGACTTAGACACCAGATTGGAGAATGCAATGACTACTGACACCAAGACACCGGCAACGGCCTGGATGGAAATCGTCAAGAAGAAAGGAACCAGCGAATTCGCGGCGTCGTTCACCGCTGACGCCAGCCTTCAGACCTCTGCCCTCAGCAAGGCCGTGGTCGGCCCGACACTCATCGGGGCGTTCTTTGCCGCGACGAGCACGATGTACGAACAATTCGTGTTCACTGCGGAGACGGTTGACGGTGCGAAGACTTACCTTGAGTGGGATGCCATCCACGGTGGCAAGCCGGTCGCCGGCACCACCATACTCACTCGGAATGAGTCTGGTCTCATCAACAACATCAAGCTCTTCCAAAGCCCGTTTCCCGTCGTTCGTGAATTCTCATCTGGCCTTAAGGGGCGACTCGAAGGAACACTCGGTCAAGACTTCTTTAGTTAAGCAGGGAAAACATCCAACTTCATCGCCTCATTTGACCTGAACAACACAACCAAGGAAGCACTCATGCCAACATTTCACGCTCACATTCCAGCTAAAAAGCTCTCTAGCGAAGAAAAGCGGGCCCTGGCGGATGCCTTGAATCTCGCTCTTCATGAAGCCATGGATGCGCCTATGGATGACCGTTTCGTCATCATCAGTGAGCACAAGGACGATGAATTCTTCATTCATCCGACCTTTCCTGCCATGGAGAGATCCGACAAGCGCATGGTCGTAACGGTGACGTTCGGTACGAGCAGGACCGTGGAGCAGAAACGCAAGCTCGCGGAGTTGGTTACCCGATACGCAGTAGAAAAGGTTGGCGTCAGCGAAGACGATATCAGCTTGATGATGTATGCCATTCCCTTGGAAAACATGAGCTTTGGAGGCGGAAAGCTGGTCTCTGATATCGACCTTTCCATGCCTTGGGTGAACAAGTAAGAAGGACGCGCCTGCCCTGTTCTTGAAGCTAGGGCGCTGAATTGGCGGGAAACGGAAGTCTCGTTCGTTTCTAAGGCGTGGGACCACGAGGCTTCGATCCGAAACCATTCCCTGGACGGAACTCGCGATTGGAAAGTGCCAACGCTCCGGCCCTTTGTGCAGCAGACTCACCGAGCCGGAGGCTTGGAGTCTGCAGTCCTTGCGCCCGTCCACAAAGAGTTAGAGCTATGACCGACTGGCACTTCTACGAACCGGCACGGGGGCATGCCCTGCGTCATGATCCGCTCAACGCCATCGTTGCTCCGCGACCGATTGGGTGGATCAGCACAATCTCTAGCGACGGCGTGCGCAACCTTGCGCCCTACAGCTTCTTCAACCTGTTCAGCTACAAGCCTCCGATCGTCGGCTTTTGCTCGCTTGGTGCGAAGGACTCGCTCGCCAACGCGCGTGACACCGGCGAGTTTGTGTGGAACCTAGCTACGCGACCGCTTGTCGAGGCGATGAACGCCTCCGCGGCAATGGTGCCCGCGCACGTCGATGAGTTCGAGTTGGCCAAGCTGGAGACGCTGCCCTCCGCCAAGGTGCGGCCAGCGCGCGTTGCGGCTAGCCCGGTGCAGTTCGAGTGCGTGGTCACCCAGATCGTGCAGCTTGAGGCGCAGGGCGGCGCGGCGCTCCCGGCGTGGCTGGTGTTAGGCGAAGCAGTAGCGATCCACATTGACCGGCAGCTCATCACGAACGGCGTTTACCAGACTGCGCAGGCGCGCCCGATCCTGCGCGGCGGTGGGCCGGCCGACTACTTCGAAATCGGCGCGGGACAGCTCTTCACGCTTGAGCGACCGGGTGATTGACTTGGCGTCGAGCGAGATAGTGCACGTAGCGATTCATCGCTGGCCGCTTGATGGCGGCCGGAAATTTTCCGCGGGACTCGGTCGCCACCTGCAAGGCAAGGTCGACGCAAGTCACTTTTACGGCGTCGCCTGAAATCTTTCTACAAGGAGAAATCCCATGTTTCAACGTACCGATATCGCATTCGAAGCCGAGGGCGGCGTCACGCTGCGCGGCTGGCTCTATGTACCAGCCGGCGGCACCGGGCCCCATCCCGCCATCACCATGGCGCATGGCTACGCAGGCGTGAAGGAGCACGGCTTGGAGCGATTCGCCGAGAAATTCGCCTCAAACGGCTTTGTCGTTCTCCTGCATGACCACCGCAACTTCGGCGCCAGCGACGGCACGCCGCGCCAGGATATCGACCCATGGCGTCAGATCGCCGATTGGCGGCGCGCGATCAGCTTCCTCGAACACCAGGACGTCGTCGATCCGAAGCGCATCGGCTTGTGGGGCACGAGCTATTCCGGCGGCCACGCACTCGTGCTTGGCGCAACTGAACGCCGCTTGCGCGCAGTAGTCACGCAGGTGCCGACGATCAGCGGCTTCGAGCAAGGACTGCGCCGCATTCCGCCCGACGCCGTCGCCGCCATCGAGGAGGCCTTCTCGGCGGACGAACGCGCGCAGGCACGCGGCGAGCCGCCGCGCCGGCAGACGATCGTCAGCGCCGATCCGGCCGTCCCTGCTTCGTACCGCGCCAAGGACGCCATCGAGTTCTATCTGCAGCCCGTGCCTGACGGTGCCTGGGAGAACAGCGTCACCGTGCGCTCTACGCGTGCTGCGCGCATGTACGAACCGGGCGCGTGGATTGCGCGCGTGTCTCCCACGCCGCTGCTGATGATCGTCGCGCTCCAAGACACGATCACGCTGACCGATCTCGAGCTGGCGGCCTACGAGCGGGCCCTTGAGCCGAAGCGCCTCGTGACGATCCCCGGTGGCCACTTCGATCCGTACGTCGCAAGGTTCGATCAATCCAGTGCCGCCGCACTGGACTGGTTCAAGGAGCACCTCGCGTAACCACTTTGCAACAACGCAGGAGCCCGACATGTCTCATCTCACCCATACCATCGAGCATGGCATTGCCACGATCATTCTCGATCGCTCGCCGCAAAACCGTATCGGCGACCGGATGGTTGACGAACTGGCTGTAGCAATCAACGCGATCGAACGCAGCGACGCACGCGTCGTGCTGGTGCGCGCTGAAGGCGATAACTTCAGCTTTGGCGGCGACATCATGCCGTGGCCCGACGACACCCCCCGCCAGTTGCGTGCGCGCTTCGAGGGTTACATGGACGTCTTCAATCGCTTCGAACGCCTGCCCTTGCCTGTCATCGCGGTGGTGCACGGCTTGTGCGCCGGCGGTGGTTTCGAGCTGGCGTTGCGCGCCGATGTCATCTTTGCCGCCGAAAGCGCAACGTTCTGCCATCCGGAACAGTCGCTTGCCTTAGTGACCCTGCTGGGCGGCATCTACCGCGTCGCCGAACGCGCAGGACGCGCACGTGCCATGGAATGGGCACTGACTTCCGAGCGCGTCCCCGCCGCAACGATGGAGCGCTTCGGCGTGATCAACCGCGTCGTCGCCGATGCCGGGCTGCTTGCAGAGGCGCACGCGTTCGCCGGAAAGTTCGTGCACGGCCCGACGCGCGCCCACGCCGCCCACAAGGCCTTGCTGCGGGCCTGGGCCAACGGCGGTGTCCAGGCGGCCGACGATGTGATGTTCAACGTTGCCATGCCCTTGTTCGAGACAGAGGACGTGAAGGACGGGCTTGCTTCGGCCATCAAGGCCCTGAAGGCCGGCACACCGCGCCCACCGCTCGAATTCAAGGGCCGTTGATCCGCCACGCAAGCCCTGCAAGGAGCGCACATGCAGGAGTTGCTGGAGCGGGTGGTCGAGGCGCACGGGGATTGGCGCGCTAGAAGCGGGATGAAGCGCTCAGCGCCACGATCGTGACGGGTTGCCTTGCCCCAGTACCTCACTTGATTAACAGAAGGAATTCACATGCCTCATCCATTCCCCGATTTTCGCCTTACTGGCCAGGTCACCGTCGTTACTGGTGGCGGAAGCGGTATTGGCAAGGCCCTCGCACACACGTTTGCTGGCGCAGGTGCCCGGGTCGTTGTACTAGATACAAACGGCGCGGCGGCAGAACAGGTGGCCAACGAGATAGGCTCGATGGCACAACATGCGGTTGCGGACGTGTCCAATGAAGACGCGATCGAAAGCGTCATGGAGGACGTCGCCCGCCAACACGGTCGAATCGACGTGCTATTCAACAACGCAGGTGTCAATCGGCGCAACACCTCGTTTGATTTGACGATCGCGGATTGGAATGCGGTTGTAGCAGTAAACATGACCGGCATGTTTCTTTGCGCCAGGGCCGCCGCGCGGCACATGCGCGATGGCGGTGGCGGGCGAATCGTCAACACCGCATCGATACTTGGTATTTCCGGCGGTTGGTATCCGAATATTGTCTACCAGGCTACTAAAGGCGCGGTGGTCAACATGACCCGTTCGTGGGCTGTCGAATGGGCGCCCTACAACATCCGCGTCAACGCTGTAGCGCCGAGCATTATTCGCACTCCAATGACCGAAGCGCTCACAAGTCAGCCGGATGTGGTTGCGAAGTTCGAAGCGCTGACACCGCTAGGACGACTGTGCGAACCTGCGGACATGACCGGGCCAGTATTGTTTCTTGCTACTGCCGCATCGAGCATGGTTACCGGCCACATCCTTCCCGTTGATGGCGGCGTATTGGCGCAATAACATTTGAACGGAGCCTGCCCCACCAGATCGATTATCCAGATCTGGGTGCGCAAGTTTCCTGCTCAATGTTCAACAGAATTTTCCGATTCCATCCTTCAAATTCTCATTTACTTTAACGGAGAGAGAAAAACTATGAATTACAAGGGATTTGACCTTACTGGACGAGTTGCAGTAGTGACCGGATCCACTTCTGGAATGGGCTTGGCAATTGCTCGGGGCTTGGCCCAATGCGGTGCGCAAGTCGTCGTATCAAGCCATCTCCAGTCGGACACCGACTCGGCAGCGTTGTTATTGGCAAGTGAGGGTTTCGACGTTAAGGGTATCCCCTGCGACATCACCAATCTCGACAACGTAAAGAATTTTTCTGAAGAGTCTAAGCGCGCCTTCGGTCATGTCGATATTGTCGTTTGCCATGCGGCAGGTCCGGTCCCGGTCGGGCCAATTGCCGAAACCGATATTGATCTACTGGACTCTTTGCTCCTCACAACAGTGCGAAATAACTTGGTGTTGATCCGTCAATTCTTGCCAGAGATGGCGGAACGCCGTTACGGGAGCGTTCTCATGACGTCCAGTATCGCATCGGAACGCGCCAGTCCGGCTCTTGGCGCCTATGGTGCGGCTAAGGCCGCGCTGAACGGCGTGGTACGCAGCATCGCGGCCGAATGGGGGCAATGGAACATTCGCGCCAACGCCTTGGCCCCATCGATGGTGCGCACGGCGTTCTCGCAAGTCATGTTGAGCACCCCGGACGCCGTAAAAGCGATGGCCGCAAAATCCCCCTCTAACCGCATCGCCGAACCAGACGACATCGTTGGCGCCGCGATTTTGTTGGCGTCGCCAGCCGGATCGTACATATCTGGCCAGACCCTGCTCATCGACGGGGGGCGCTCAATTATTTAAGCCGTACCACGGCGCGATCTACGCTGCAATTAAACGAAAAAATACGGAGACAACAATGTCGGATAAGAAAAAAATTAATGTCGTTTCGTTTATTGATGAGCGCCCGGTTGGGCGCTATCAGATATTCATTATTATTTTGGTTTTTCTGGTCGTTGCATTTGATGGAATGGATGTCGCGATCATGGGCTTCGCTGCACCGGAAATCATTCGCACCTGGGGCATTACAAAGTTGCAAATGGGCTCAATCTTGGGGGCGGTCTTCTTCGGCGTAGCAGTCGGCGCCCTCATTGCAGGCCCAATCGGCGACCGCTACGGTCGCAAGCTCATTTTGACCGCCAGCGTGTTCTGGTTCGGGGTGCTGACTCTGGTTTCCTCTCAGGCGCCAGACGTCAATACGTTGATCACCTTGCGGATCTTGACAGGCCTCGGCCTCGGCGCGGCATTGCCGAATGCTGTTACGCTCATTTCCGAGTATGTACCCGTGCGGAAACGTTCGTTAATCGTAACGATCGTCTACAGCGGCTTTACTGGCGGGGCTGCCGTTGCCGGCCTGATTGCGGCGTGGCTACTCCCGGTGTTTGGATGGCGAGTCATGATCGCAATCGGCGGGCTACTCCCGATCGTATTGGCCCTTATCCTAGCTATTTGGCTGCCTGAATCGGTGGCATTTCTCACGCTTAAAGGAAAGCGCCTTGCTGCCATTCCTAAAATTCTCCGCAAAATCGACAGAGGCTCCAGCGTCCTCTCGGATGCCACGTTTTGGATTCCAACGCCCGTTGATCAATCAAAGGGATCTGTCGCCATCTTGTTCACAAAAGCCTATGCCATGGGGACATTTTTGTTGTGCGTCGCGTATTTCATGGGCGTGTGCGCCACGTACGTAATGGTCAACTGGCTGCCAGTCATTGCCAAGGACGCCGGTTTCACCCTCGGGCAGGGCGTGGTCATTACGACCCTGATCACGCTCGGCGGTCCGATTGGATCGATCTGTATCGGTGCGATCATGGATCGCGTACGTCCGCACTGGGTACTGGTACCGACGTTTCTGATCGCTGGCGCATTCCTCGCCTCCCTCAGCGTCGCGCCAAGAAATTTTGGTGCCTTGTGCGTATTGATGTTTGCCTTGGGGTGCTTCTTCCACGGATCAATGACTGGCTTGCAGGCGCTCTCGGCCATGTCATTCCCAACAGCGGCTCGCTCGACAGGGATCAGCTGGATGCATGGCTTCGGCCGCTTGGGCGCTATTGCCAGCGGCTTTATCGGCGCAACCATGATGGGCTGGGGATGGGGACTCGGACAGATTTTCCTGGCGCTGGCGGTGCCGATGGTCGTAGCAGCCTGCGCCGTCGCCGTTTTGGGCATGCGCAATGAGCGTACGCGTATTGAGCATAGTGAAATAGGTAGCTCACAGGCACTCAGTTTGCGAACCTGACCCTCGAATGGTCCTTCTGGTCCTTCTGGTCCTTCTGGTCGTTCGGGATGGTTGGGTAGTCTCATTACGACCAGCGGCTCGTGCAGTATGGCGATGCGGCCGTACGAGCAGCACGACATCAGCATCGGAAGACGGCCGGCCGTCTGGTCGAAAAATATCGGCGCTGACGCGTTGAGGTCGACATGGGAAGCGTTGCCAGTCGACGTAGCACGGCCGCGCGGGCCGAGGGGTGGTGTCGCCTTCGTGACCATTCCGTCGTGCGTGGGGATCTCGACATCCCAATCGCGATGATCACCGGGTGGCTCATACAGCCATTGACCTACATGCACCAAAAGTTGTCCACGATCGACGCGGCACTGCACTTCGTCGCGCAGAACCCGCATTAGCGCTCGGCGCTGGGTTCGCTGGTCCAGCGGAACCCAGCGGTCTCGCAGGCCAGATGCTGATGGCTCGGCAGAATGCGCGTGCGTATACAGCGATCGCAGCGACGCAAGGTAGGGAACCTCGATGTCGAGTCCGCACCGAGGTGACGCAGTAGGGTAACAGGGAGGACCCAAAGTGTGTTCAGCGGCCGCCCGCTTATGCACACGACGCCGATATGCAGCGCCAAGCCAAGCTTCATCGACCCGCCCACGCCGGCGAACGATCAGGCCCCTCTCGGCACCTGACTGCGGCCATTGCCGCCACGGCACCATGCTGAATCCCATGCTGTCATCGAGCATCGCGTATCGGCCGCTGGCGAGCATGACGGAACGTCGGTAGATGCCGGCCACGCGCTGCCCGTCCGCCATCGGGCGATGCTCCAAGCCGGTTTCGGCGGCGATGTCCTTGGCGGCTTGCGCTAGCTCCCGATTGCGCCGCGTGCCTAGCAGGTTGCGCGCCAGGATCACGCGCTGCCCGCGCCGCTGCGCCAGCCCCAGTTCTTCGAGGAAGTCGGCGCGCTGCTGCATGGCCTGCTTGGCATCGCCGCCAAAGCCCAGGTCGCCAAGTCCTCGGCCGCGGCAGATTAGTTGCTGGTCAAGCCAAGTCGCGCCGATGACGCGGGCCTGCCGCTCGATGGGCAGGTGCGATTTCAGCTCTACGGCCACGCCGCCCAGGCGCTGCGCATCGTACCGGCGGCCACGCTCGGCCAGGTCGTCCGGCACCTTCCATAGCCCTTCGGAAATGCGCGCCACGATGCCGGCCCGACGCAGTGCCTCTAGCCGCCGAACGTGAGCGGCGACGACTTCCTGCGGGTCGCGTCTCTCCTTGGCCCGGCCCTGTTCGATGGCCAGGTGGTGATCGGCGCGGTTGTTGAGGAACAGGGATCGTGCGAGCGATGTACACAATGTGTAAGACCAATCACATTGCCAAAACACTTTGATTTCTAAGCGAATTCGTTCCGTAAGTACGCTTTTCGACAGTTGCTGAAAGGCAACGTCAAGGCCATGGATGCTCAGCATTCGTGAGACTACGTCGAACTCGCCAAAATCGCAGTTGCTTCGCGAAGCGTGCGCAACGTCCCACAGGAACGTTGGTTCGCATTGAAAAGCTACAGTCGCATGAATGCTGAGCGTGAAAGGGCTACGCTAGCATGAATGATGAGCGCGGCTCGCACGAATGGCGATCTTCAACAATGGACGCCATCTTCCTACCTCTTGGCGAAAAAAAGTCTCTGAAACTACGTGCGTATTGCTGCGGTGGTCGCGCTTTTCTTCGATGCGTGGCGTTCTTCCGACTGCCTCGAGCACGGCGGCATCTACCAGTACGACCACCGCCTGGAATATTCGATGGCGATCGGCTGCGACGGCCGCGATTGACATGACGTCCTGGCGGCGATGGTCGGCTTTGGCTGCAACGCGGGAGCGGTACCCACGGATGGACCGTTCCAGGAAATCCTTCATCCCCAGCATGTGTTGGGGGTGCGGATTCAGTGCAAGTCAACTGCTTCTAACCGATTGCTCGAATGGGCAGTGTGGTACCTGCGCAGCCAACTGCGTATCTGGCTCGCCCGAGCTGGACGACTACGATCCAAGCGTCTTGCCCAACGATGAACGCGAAGATGGCGCAGTGCTGTGCTGCGTCTCCCGCGTTCACGAACCTGCTGTTATCGAATTCCAAAAAAGGCCCTGCACTGACCGAGTTCACAGCCTTTGGAGCGTTCAATGCGGGGCAGGAAGTGGAGATCCTAAGATACGTCCTTACCGGATCAGGCAGGTAGTAGGGTGTTTCTCGCGTCAATGAGGACCTGCCGATACTTCATCAGTCGTACTGCGGCATTGCAACCGGCCACACCGACAAGCCTGCCTTGATGGCGATACTCGACCAGGAAGGAGCCCTTTTCCAGATCGTCGTGAACGAACTTGCATTCGTCGGCGTCTTGAGGACTACCGAGTGCTTGAATGCGTTTGCCGTGCATGTCGGACCAGAAGTAGGGCACATACTCATCCCAGCGTGAGTACTCGCGGCCCGTAATATGATGGGCAACAATGCGAGCTTGTTCTCGCGCGGAGGTCCAGTGCTCGTCGCGCTTGCCCCAGGTCCCGTCTTTTTGAGCCCAGTTTGCGACGTCGCCAGCGGCGTACACATTGAGGCAATTCGTCTGCCCAAAGCTGTCACACACGATGCCATCTCGAACTTCGATGCCAGAGTTGGCGAGAAGCTCGGTATTCGGCAACGCACCGAGTCCTGCCACCACAATGTCTGCCGTGTCGACGGAGTCGTCGGCAAGATGGAGCTGATACGGTTCCCCAACTGGCTTCAGAATCTGCTGCACGCGCGCACCGGTCTTGAGCGTAACGCCTGAGGAACGGTGCAGCGTAGCCATTCGTTCACCAACGTCGCGGCCGAGAATGCGAATGAAGGGAAGAGCGTCTGCTTCGTAGATGGAGGCGGCCAGACCCAGCTTTCGGGCACTGGATGCCACCTCTGCACCGATGAATCCCCCACCGACCACTGCCACATGCTTGGCTGTGCGCAGGGCATTAGTAAGGGTTAGCGCATCGGCGAGCTCGCGGATGGTCAGGACGCCCTCTGGCGCGCTAGGGAAAGGACGGGCACGGGCTCCGGTCGCAATAATCAGGTGCGTGGCAGAAATCGACTCGCCCGACGCGAAGCGTACGGTCCGTGTCGACCCATCTACCTGTGAAATGGTTTCACCGAGGCGCAGTTCGATCCCGTGCTTCCGATACGCCTCTTCGTCGTGCAGACGTACCGATTCGGTGTGGGCCTCTCCGGTAAGGAACGCCTTGGACAGGGCGGGACGGTCGTAAGGAAGATGCGGCTGGGCATCCACCAGCGTGATCGTACCTTCATAACCGCATTCGCGTAGCTCAGTTGCCGCGCCAACGCCTGCGATTGAGGCGCCGATGATGATGACTGAATTGCTCATGAATTATGTCCTAAGACAACGCCGTGCGTAGCGCAACTATGCACGGCGAATCGGTCAGATGATGCCGCTCTCGCGGTTCTGCTTCAGTGCCTCGCTGGACATCCCGATGACTTCGCTCAGAATCTCATCAGTGTGTTCGCCTAACAGCGGCGGGCACTTCACGACAGGTGTTGGTGAGCAAGACATCCGCACGGGCCAGCCCGGCAATACGACGGGACCCCGAACGGGGTGCTCGACCTCGGTGAGAATCCCGGTCGCCCGTAGCGATGGGTCATTAATCAGATCCGCGCTGTCGAGGACCGCACCGGCCGGCACACCTGCATTGTTCAGCAGTGCCATGGCTTTGCGCTTGTCCTGTTCCGCCATCCAGGGAGCGATGATGGCGTCAACCTCTTCTTTGCGGTTGAACCGCTCCGAAGGGGTGTTGTAGCGAGGGTCGTCGATCAGATCTTCCCGGCCGATCACCTTGAGCAGCGCGTTCCATTGCTGGTTTCCGGTGATGTTGTCGCGTGCCGTGTAGATGAAACAGAAGTCGTTAGCACCGCCTCCCTTGCACGCATACAGCGCCGACGGTGCCGAGCTGCTGCTGGGAGAGGCGTTACCAACGCGTTCGGCGGGAGAACCGGTAACCTGTTGACGGGCGATGGACATGCGGGAGAACGTGAGCGTTGCTTCCTGCATGGCAACTTTCACGTGCTGACCGAGACCTGTGGCCTGGCGCTGGTACAACGCGGCAACGATGCCTGTAGCCAGGTAGATGCCAGTTCCGGTATCGGCGAAGGTCGGGCCGGGCTTCAGCGGCGGGCCGTCGCTGACACCAGTGATGGCGACGGCGCCACCCATCGACTGGGCGATGGCATCGAAACAGCGGAAGTCGCGATATGGACTCTGATCACTGAATCCCTGAATCGAACCATAGACGATGGCTGGATTCAGTTCGCGAACCGCTTCGTAGCCGAAGCCCAGTCGCTCGATAGTGCCTGGCGCGAAGTTCTCAAGAAGTACATCGCTCTTCTTGATGAGTTCGCGCAGGAGAGCCTTGCCTTCTGGCTTCGCAAGATTCAGCGTGACGCCCTTCTTGTTGACGTTCAGTACCAGGAAGTACAACGAGTCAGCATCCGGGCTGTCCATGGAGGCGATTCGGGCCGGATCGCCACCTTGTGGCCGTTCGATCTTGACAACCTCTGCGCCAAGGAAGGCAAGAGCGGTCGCGCAGGTCGAACCCGCCTCCCATTGGGTGAGATCGAGTACGCGAACTCCTGAGAGCGCCAGCGGTGCGCCTTGACCTGGAGAGTTCTGTTGGGGGTCGCTTTTCATCATGAACCTTCAGAATTACTTCTAAGTGGCAACTGCTTAGTCTTCGACTTTGATGGCTTCGGCGGGGCAGACGCGCGCTGCGAGAACCACGGACTCGCGCAGATCTTCCGGCGGATTTTCGTTGAGCAGGATCACGATGCCGTCTTCTTCACTTTGGTCGAAGACCTTCGGGGACTTGAGAACGCATTGGCCGGCGGCGATGCAGCGGGATTTGTCGATGATGACGCGCATGATGGTTGACTCCGAGAATTGATTTACCAGGCGAGGGGCAGTTCGTGGACGCCGTAGACAAACATGTCGTGGCGGAAGCGGAGCTGTTCAAAGGGAACAGCCAAGCGCAGGTTCGGCAGTCGTTTGAAAAGGGTGCCGTACACGATCTGAAGCTCTGCGCGCGCCAGCACTTGCCCCAGGCACTGATGTACGCCGTAGCCGAAAGCGACATGGCGTGCAGCATCTCGACCCACGTCGAATGCATCGGGATTGGGAAAGAGTTCCTCGTCTCGGTTTGCTGCAGGGATGGAACAGATGACGCCCTCTCCGGCCTTGACCACATGCCCATTGACGTCGATGTCTTCCAGTGCAACACGACGTGCACCGGTATGCAGGACGCTCGAGTAGCGCAGGAGTTCTTCGACCGCATTCGGAATGAGGTCGGGGTCCGCCTTGATGCGGTTCAGCTCGTCCGGATGCTGAAGGAGCGTGAGCACACCGAGGGCCGTCATGTTTTGCGTGGTCTGATGGCCAGCGCTGAGCAGCAGGCGGACGATGTTCAGCAGCGTGTCGCGATCAACATTGCCGGGGTTGAGTTGCTCCTCGACCAGGCGGCTGATGACGTCGTTCAGAGGCTCTTGCTGCTTCTTGGTGATGAGCTTGTCGAGGTACGCAAAGAGCTCTTTCAGCGACGTGCGCACTTGTTCGGGCGTCGAGCGGTTGCCGAACTGGATCTGCGTGGCCTCGTGGAAGAAATCGTGATCTTCGAACGGAATGCCGAGCAGGTGCGTAATGATCTCGGTCGGCAGCGGGCCGGAGAAATGCTCCACAAAGTCTGCGCCTTGCGGCAGGCTGGTATAGCGGTCAATCAGACGGTCGACCGTCTCCTGAATCATCGGCTTGAGGTCATTGACTTTCTTGACCGTAAATTCCTTCGTCACCATGCGACGCAGGCGGTCGTGCTCAGGGTTGTCGATACGCAGGAAGGAGCGATCTGCGACGTCCGCGGCCTTGCGGCCTTCGTAGACGTGCGGAAAGCCCTCGCGGTTCGGCTCGCAGCTGAACTGGGGATGTGCCAGAACCACTTTGATGTCGTCAAATTTGGTCAGCAGGTAGGGCTGCGTGCCGTCCCAGAGGCGGACGCGAGCAAACGGCTCCTCGCGTCGCAGTCGCTGATATTCTTCGGGCGGGTGAAACGGGCATCCCCGTTGCATCGGGTAGCGCAGTTCGGTTGTGGAGGTAGTCATTTCGTCTCCTTCTTGGTCAATTCGTGTTAGTGCGTTGTTTGGGGGGGAACGGTGCGCTGATAGGCTTTGCCCCTGCTTGCGATCCAGCGGCTTCGGTCTGAGGCGCGGCGTTGCTCAAATTCGGCAACCCGTGGGTGCGGCAGGATCAGGAACTCGCCGGCGCCAACGCGATCCAGCGTGAAGCGCGCAACCTCTTCAGGTTCAAGGAAGGTCATGCCTTTGGCTGCGTTCAGGCTGTCCGCCTTTGTCATGGCGGTGCGTACGCCTTCGGGGCAAACGCAATGAACGGACACGCCTGTCCCACTGGTCGTGATAGCAAGCCATTCGGCGAATGCGACAGCGGCATGCTTGGTGGCGGTGTACGGTGCTGTCCGGAAATCGGAGAGAAGACCGGCCGCCGACGCCATCATTACGAACCAGCCGCGTTGGCGTGCTTGCATGCCAGGCATCAATGCTCGCGCGGCATGCACATGTCCCAGAACGTTGACGCCGATGCTGCGCTGCCAATCCAGCGCGCTGCCAATGCCGCTGCCAACGTTGATACCCGCGTTCGAGAACCAGAAGTCGATCTCGCCGATTTCCTGGCGAATGCGTGTGATCAGGCCGCTTACGGCTTCCTCACTGCTGACATCGAGGGCAACGGCGATGGCCTTCCCCAGATGTCGCGCGTTGATTTCAGCCGCGACGGATGTGGCATTCTCATGATTGATATCAGCGACGACGACATGGCGCGCGCCAGCTGCGGCCAGCACTTCGCAGAAGGCTCGGCCGATGCCGCTCCCGCCGCCGGTGACGACGGCAATCATGCCCTCTGCCGAGAAAGTTTGTTTTGTCTCCATGGTATAATGGTAGTACCAATGTTAGAAAAATATTGGCGCCAAATTCTGCCGTTGCTACAGGGGAGGATTTGACGCTCGCGATCTTAGTCGCGGATTAGAACGAAGTTTAATGGTACTACCATTGAAAGTCAAGAGAGGGAGTTTCCTCCCTTGCTTCAGTGGACGACCGAGTGATGCGTAGTTTACGCCCCGGCCGCGGCTTTGCGGCGCGCACGTGGTTTCGGAGCCTCAAAGCGCGACAAGTAGTCGTTATGGACGCTCTTGAGGTAGTCCTCCATTTCTTTGGTGGCCCGCTTGGGATCTCGATCCCGCAGATAGCTGATGAACCTTACGCGTGACTCAAACACGTCATCGCTACGAGGCGGCCCAATGGTGTCAATGAAGTGCTCCATCACTGCTACCAAGCCGTCCATCACGGCAACGAAGATGGGATTGCCAGTTGAGCGCGCCAGAATTTTGTGGAACTGAAGGTTGATCCGCGAGCGGCGCTCGTAGTCTCCGGCACGCCCGGCCTTGCGTGCGTCCTCAATGTTTTTCTCCAGTTCAGCAATGACCTGTTCGGTGCATCGCTCGCAAGCGACGGGAACAATGGAGGCCGTGAAATGCAGGCGCGCCTCGGTCAGTTGCATCGGGGTCACCGAGCCGAGCTGGAACATGTCTTGGAAGGCCGTCGATACGGTCGTTCCGTCCGGCGCAACCAGGAAGGCGCCACCATGTGCCCCTTTGTGCAGCTCGAGCACGCCGGCCATTTCGAGGCCGCGGATCGCTTCACGGATTGTATTGCGTCCGACGCCCAGCTTGATGGCCAGGTCACGCTCGGAAGGCAGCCGGTCTCCAGGACGAAGGTGCCCCTCGACCACAAGGCGGCGCAACTGAGCCATGACCTCTTCGAAAGCACGGGATGTTTGAACGACCTCGAACATGGTGTCTGATTTTTCCTTTTTTAGCATCATCCCTCCCGAAGGACGTATTCCGTCTACAGTCATTGGATCGCCTTGATGGCAGGCAGCCCGCCCACACGGCCCAAGCAATGTTAATGGCAGACCATTCTACCATTGCAAAGTTTGACGATCTTTGGCGGAGGGTCCTAGAGCAAAGGGCTATTCCGGCACGATTCCGGCGGCCTTCACCATCTCTTCCGTACTCTTGCTTTCTGCCTGAATGGCGCTGGTGAGTTCGGAGCCGGCACTCGCCACCAACTGCAGCCCGGTCGGCGTCAGGTGCCGGGCGGCGAACGTGGGATCCTTAAGGATCGCGCGAACCTGGTCGCCCACTTCTTTCACGATTGCCGGCGGCGTGTCTCGCGGTGCGAACAGTCCATACCAGATGGACATCCGGGCATAGGGAAAGCCCTGTTCTGCGACCGTTGGCACATTGGGGTAGCCGGGCAGGCGTTTATCGCCAGTCACTGCCAAAGGGCGGAGCCGACCGGCCTGAATAAAGGGATTCAGAACCGCGGAACTGCCCAAGCCCACCTGGACTTCGCCCCCTAACAGGGCGGTCACGCTTGGCGCGATGCCGTTGTACGGGATGTGAGCAATCCCGATGTGCTCGCGGTGATTCAACGTGCCGAACAGCAAATGGGGCAGGCTTCCGTTTCCATACGAGCCGTAGTTCAGTGCGATGCCGTTCTTGCTGCGTGCGAGTTTGACGAACTCGGCCAGGCTGTGCGCAGGCAACTGAGGATTGGCTACGACCAGTTGGTCCGATTTCACCATCATTGTGATGGGCGCGAAGCTGCGATCCGGGTCATACGCGAGAGAGTGATAGAGATATCGATTCCCCGTCATCGTCTGGTTCACGGTGGCCAGCAGCGTGTAGCCATCCGGGCGGGCGCGTGCGACGAAGGTGGCGCCAATTGTCGAGCCAGCGCCCACCTTATTCACGACGATGACGGGTTGGTGCCACTTTTCGCTGAGTACTGCAGCCACTTGGCGCATCAGCACATCCACGCCACCGCCCGCAGGGAATGGCACTACCACCGTAACGGGCTGATCTGGGTAGGCCGCATGCGCCACTCCCGCTCCAGCAAGCGTCAAGCCGATCGCAAGTTTCCTGAACATTTGGGTCTCCATGTTGTTGACGACAGCCACTTCCAGCTTTGTCGTGCTCTTGTCAGATTGACACAATGGTACTACCATTGACCGAAATTAAACAAGGCGGCGTGGAAGCTCGAGGCTCGAGGTCCCGCTGAGACGTGAAGCAATCGAACCGGAGACAGGCGATGGCTCGGAGACAAATCAAAGCGGCGCGACTTGGGGTGGCGCTGACCAGCGGTCTGAAGTGGTTGGGAGAGTGCGTGATTCTCTGCGCGGTGTCCTGGTCCGTTCATGCGAGCACACCCTAGCCGCATTGCCGCGAAATCGCAAATGAAAGTCTGACGTCGACCGTGAGCGGCAGCGCCATGGCGTAGCCGTCGGGAAGACACACACCTGAACCTAGTGCATCGAGTTTTGGAGGAGAGTTGGCATGACAAATAGTGCATCGCGCAAACAGGCGCCGGTGGTGGTCGTTGGCGGTGGCCCAGTTGGCCTTGCGCTGGTTGGTGACCTGGGCTGGCGGGGAATCCCCGCCGTCCTGATTGAACGTGGCGATGGTTCTGTCTTCCAGCCGCGGATGGATATGGTCGGCGTGCGGACAATGGAATTCTGCCGTCGCTGGGGCATCGTCGACTGGGTTGAGAACGCAGGATACAACCGCGACTATTCCCAGGACTATGCCTGGGTTTCCCAACTGCACGGCGGTTACGAATTTGGCCGCGAGCATTTCCCGTCCGTACGCGATGAGCCAAAGCCTGAGCAAAGTCCTCAGAAACGTGAACGTTGCCCGCAGAACTTCTTCGATCCCGTGCTCTCGCGTTTTGCGAAAAGCACAGGGAATGTTGAGATTCGCTACGAAACGGACTATGTCTCCCACGAGGAGCACGCCGACGGCGTGACGCTGACGCTGCGCAACCTGCGTACAGGCGAACAAGAGACGCTGGAATGCCAATATCTCGTTGGCTGCGATGGCGGGGCAAGCAGTGTCCGGCAGGCGCTTGGCATCAAGATGAGCGGTGAACCGGCGCTGACCTACACGACGAACGCCATCATCGAGTGCGAAGGTCTGGAAGCTCTGCATGACAAGGCGCCCGGCTATCGCTACATCTTCATCGGGCCGGAGGGCACCTGGGGCACGGTGGTCGCAATCAACGGCCGCAACTGGTGGCGCTTCTCCATCGTGGGCGATGGCAACATGCGCACGTTGAACGAGGATGATGTTACCGAAGCCTTCTATCGGGCGGTCGGCCGAAAGGACTTCAAGTTCAAGATCATCTCCATCATGCCGTGGATCCGTCGCCAGCTCGTCGCCGACAGCTTCGGCACGTCGCGCGTGCTGATTGGGGGCGATGCGGCCCACCTCACGTCGCCGACCGGTGGTTTTGGCATGAACATGGGCATCCAGGATGCGGTGGATCTCGGGTGGAAGCTCCAGGCCATGGTCGAAGGCTGGGGTGGCCCTGACCTCCTCAAATCGTACGAAATCGAACGCCGCCCGGTATCCATCCGCAACGTTACGGAAGCGACCAACAACCTCAAGCTCATGCTGACGCCACGTCAGAAGCTGAACGCGCAAGTCTTCGAGCCGGGTGAGGCCGGAGATCACGCACGCAAGGAATTCGGCGATGCCTACACGGCCATGATGAAGCGGGAGTGGTACACGATCGGGATCCATCTTGGCTATCGCTACGAGGACTCGCCCATCGTCGTGCCGGATGGTACCCCGGAGCCGGACGACACGGTCAGCACTTATGAGCAAGTGGCTCGCCCGGGTCACCGAGCTCCGCACGTGTGGCTGACGGAAGACAAGTCCATGCTCGACCTGTTCGGAAAGGGATTCGTGCTGTTGCGATTCGATCAGAAGGTTTCCGCGGATCGTCTCATGCAGGCGGCCGCACAACGAAAGGTGCCGCTCCAGGTCATTGACATCGAAAACGAGGCCGCTCGAGCACTGTATGGCACGGCTCTCGTGCTGGTCCGACCCGACGGCCACGTGGCATGGCGTGCAGATGCTGAGCCGGCCAATGCCGCAACCATCTTGGCCAAGGTCACTGGCTTTGACGCCTCGGAAATCGAAACCAAAAAAATGAAGCAGGAGGCCGCTTAAATGAAGTTTGTATCGTTCAACAATGGTCGCATCGGCGTCGTTCGTGACCAGGAAGTCATCGATATCACGGAACTGTCGGGGATCTCGCCGGACTTCTGGCCGCCCATCGGCATGGTGCGCTTCATTGCCGAATTCGAGGCGCTGCAAAGCCAGCTTGAAACCGCGTTGACCAAGGGAGTCGCACAACAGCTGTCGAGCGTGCGCCTTGATGCGCCAGTCCGCTGGCCGAACAAGGTCATTGCCTTTCCCGCCAACTACAGTGCGCACATCGATGAGATGGGAAAAGCTGGGCGCAGCGGTGTCATCTCGACGTTCAAGGCGAGTGGACAGGGCTTCTTCCTGAAGGCCAACTCCAGCCTGAGCGGGCCGGCTGACCCCATCGTGCTGCCGCCCCTCGAGGATCGAGAGGTGCATCACGAGTGTGAATTGGGCATCATCATAGGCAAGCGTGGCCGTGGCATTGATCCGAACGATTCTCGTCCGTACATCTTTGGCTTTACCTGCTTGCTTGACATGGTGGTGCGTGGAGCGGAAGAGCGCGTGATGCGCAAATCGTTCGACACGTTTTGCCCGATCGGGCCGTGGATCACGACCGCAGACGAAGTACCCGATCTCGAGAACATTCGCCTGTCGCTCAAGGTGAACGGCGAAGTCAAACAGACCGCGAACACGCGGGACCTGATCGTGTCGATTCCGGAGATGATTGCGATGTCCTCCGCGGTCACCACCTTGGAGCCCGGTGACATCATTGCAACGGGCACACCGGCTGGCGTCGGCCCGGTGAAAGATGGCGACATCGTCGAGATCTCGATCGAAGGCGTCGGCGCCATGTCGCTTCCGGTAAAGCAGGGCAAGATCGGCGCGCATTCCGTCTGGAGTGCGAGCAAGACTGCGCTCGTTGCCTGAACGGAGGCCAAGCCATGAGTTCCCCTCAATCGGCACTTGAAGCCCCGGCAGGATACTTCGAGGCGTTGGAGCAGAAGGCGCTTTCGCCGGGTTGGGCGAAGAAGCGTCCGCAGATGTGGTCGGAGCCGCGGCCTCATTATGTGCCGGCGATCTGGCGCTATGCAGACGCTCGCGCAGCCCTCGACCGTGCGTGTGATTTCGTTTCTCCGGAGTTTGCGGAGCGCCGGAATCTGATCATGGTCAACCCCGTGCCGGAGAACATTTATCCGACGTCCAGAAACCTCGTTGCGGCTTTCCAGTTGGTACTGCCTGGTGAGACCGCACGATCGCATCGGCACACGCCGAACGCGTTGCGAATCATCCTGGATGCGGGCGGAAGCACCTACACCGTCGTGAACGGTGTGAAGGTCGACGTTGCGCCAGGTGACGTTGTGCTGACGCCCTCATGGAATTGGCACGGGCATTCCAACGCCGGCGACGAGCCAGCATTCTGGATTGACATTCTTGACGTACCGCTCGTCCAGCACCTGGAGAACATGTTCTTCCAGGATTATCCGGAGCGCAACGAGCCTGTCATTGGTCATGAACCCGATTCCGTTCTTCGCTTCAAGGGTGCCGACCTGGCGCGCGACGCACGGGAGAAAGGGACGTCCGATGTGGCGACAGGCTTCTACCAGACCATCGGCATCCAGGCCATCGGCATCTCCCGCGGGGATTCCCGCGTGATGCGCTCCCGGCGAGACAGCAGCATCTTCGTTGTCATGGAGGGGGAGGTTGGATTCGACGTGGCCGGTTTGCCCAAGGCCGATCTCTCACGCGGGGACGTCATTGTCGTGCCAGGTTGGCATGACTACAGCTACGCGGCGCTGTCGGATACGGCGAGGTTGATTCGCGTGAGCGATGAGCCTTTGTTCTCGGCATTGGGATTTCATGGGGAGCCCCCCGCGAAAGCTTAAATCCCGGAGCGCGTCACGGCGCTCAACAGACACAAAACTATAGTCGGGGAATGTTCCATTTCCGGTGACGTGGTAGGACGTCACCGGTCTTTTTGGTCCCGACAACACCGGAGACAACATCGTGACAGACCCTCAAAAGAATACAGGGCATCGATACACGCGCTACGCGTTCTTTATTCTGTGTGGCGTAGCACTATTCAACTACATCGATCGCCAGATCCTGGTCATTCTCCTGGATTCCGTGAAGCGGGATTTCGGCGTTAGCGATGCCGCAATGGGGCTGCTGACAGGAACCACATTTTCCATCTCTTACGTCCTTGGCAGCATGCCACTGGCGCGGTGGGCGGACCGCGGGGTCCGTCGCAACGTCCTGGCGTGGGCGCTGGGCGTGTGGAGCGCGATGACCGCGGTATGTGGGCTGGCTCAAAGCTACCTGCAACTCGCCATCGCGCGAGCCAGCGTGGCGGCCTCCGAATCGGCGGCCATGCCCATCTCGCATTCGATGCTCTCGGATCTCTATCCTCCAGCGAAGCGGGCAACGGTGTTTGGGATCCTGATGGCTGCGGGCGCGGGGGGTATCGCAGCCGGCCTCTATCTGGGAGGCTGGATGAACCAACACTACGGCTGGCGGATGACCTTCTTTGTAGTTGGGCTGCCAGGGGTGGCACTGGCACTCCTCCTGCGATTCACGGTGGCCGAGCCAGTCCGGCATGCTGAAGACGGCACCCGTTCCAGTGCCCTGCAGTTGATGAAGGAGCCGCTTTTTGCTGCCCTGATGGCACTCGCGGCCTTGGGGGGCGTTGCCGTCTACGCGACGCTAACCTGGTCGCCGGCGTTCTTGTTGCGTGTGCATCATCTTCAGACGGCCGAGATTGGCTGGAAGCTGGGCCTGGCGACTGGTCTTGGGACGGCGCTCGGTCATCTGGCAACCGGCCATATCGCCGACAAGCTCGCCGAACGGAGTGTGTGGTGGTACGCACGGGTTGCGTCCATCGGCAGCTTGGTGGCCATCCCATTTGGCTTTGCGTTCCTGTTCCTGCAGGACGTGACGTTGTGCATCTGGAGTTTGTTCGTACTCACCTTTCTGCTTTGTGCTTGGTACACGCCCACCTACGCTCTTGCGTTGCGTATGGCCACCAATCAGACGCGAGCTCGAGCTTCGGCATTGATCACGGCGAGCATGGTTCTGATTGGTCTGGGCCTTGGTCCCCTGGCGGTGGGTACGCTTAACGACGCGCTCGCGCCTATCTATGGCGCGGAGGCAGTGCGGTACTCGATGCTCTCGATTCTTGGAGTCATCGGTCTGATGGCAATCGGCTACTGGTGCTTTGCGGAGGCCGGTGCAAAGCGCCTCCACAACGTGTCCGTGACGGAGGGCACGGAAGTCGGCGCCGCGGCAAGTTGAGTTGGGTAGGAGTGTCCGCGATTGGCGCGAGCACTCGGAATTTTGGAGATCAAGTATGAGTAAGGCAAAGAGCCTGGGTGAACTGCTTCGGAACGACGAGGATCCTTTTGACTCGTGGGAGGCGCGCCGTACTGCAAAGAACGCAGTCAAGACATTCTTGAAGGCGGTAGCCGCAGGTGACATGGGCGCGCTTGCCGCCGCGGTGACAGACGACGTGGTCTACGAAATGCCATTTAGCGAAACGGGATCCACCGAACAGGGACGTTATCGTCAGTACCTGGGGCGTGATGCCGTTGTGGAGTTCTGGCGCGGTATGTCAGGGTCGGGCATCAAGAATGCGGGGCCGGAAGATGTTGAGCTGTCGATTCTGGGTGACGGAAGTCGATTGTTCATCGAACAACGTGGCAACATGACGATGCCGAATGGCAAGGACTATCGCAATCGGTACGTATTTCGCTTCGATGTTGAGGGCGGGCGGGTCAGCCATGTCAGGGAATATCTGAATCCCATCATCTCGGCCTACGCGTTTGACCGTCCGATCGCTAACGGCATCAAGATAGAAACTGTTTGAGTCCTACTCTGAAGAGGTTGAACAAAGGGCGCCTCGGCATCCTTTGTTGTGACTGAATGCCGACCTGATCTAGCAGAGTCGGTCACTACGCCCAAGTGATTGGCGCCTGCCATCGTGGTTCCAAATCCCGGCGTGCCTGGAATGAGACCAATGCTGAGGCAAGTAGTCAACCTTGCGATTTGGCAGGGATGCCGCTTGCTTGGCGCTAGCTTGCGTTTGTTCTGCTGCCAAGAGGGGAACCTGACTATTGCCTGGCAAGGGTCTGTTTCACTACTCACCAGCGTATCCCCTCATGAAATCATTTTTAACGATTATTAGCTAAGACTGGAAAGACACATGGAAATCAGCCGCACCATCTTTCGCGATGATCACGAAATGTTTCGCAGTACTGTACGCCGTTTCCTTGAGAAGGAATGCGTGCCGAAGCAGGTCGAATGGGACAAGGCCGGCAAGGTCGACCGCGAGACTTGGCTGAAGGCCGGGCGCGAAGGTCTGTTGTGCGTTACCTTGCCAGTTGAATATGGCGGAGGCGGGGGAGATTTCGGCCACTCGACGGTCCTAAACGAAGAGATCAACCGCCTCGGGCTTAACGCCCTCGGCTTTACTGCCCACTCGGATATCATCGCGCCATACATCGCGCGTATCGCCAATGAGGAACAGAAGCAGCGCTGGCTTCCAAAGGTGTGCTCGGGTGAATACATCCTCGCCATCGCAATGACCGAGCCCGGCAGTGGCAGCGACCTTAAGGCTGTACGGACTACCGCCGTTCGAGACGGGGACGAATACATAATCAACGGGAGCAAGACCTTCATCAGCAATGGGCTGAACGCCGATCTCATCATCATGGTGTGCAAGACGGATCCTTCAGCAGGCTCGCGGGGCGTGAGCCTCATCGTGGTGGAGTCCGCGCGCGAAGGGTTCCGCCGTGGCGGGAAACTGGAGAAGATTGGTCGACACGCACAAGATACCGCCGAGCTTTTCTTCGACAACGTGCGCGTCCCTGTAGCCAACTTGCTGGGAGAGGAGGGTAAGGGGTTCGGCTACCTGATTAGCGAACTTCCGCAAGAGCGCCTGTCCATCGCCGTGGGCGCCGCTGCCTGCATGGAGGCTTGCCTTGAGCATACTCTGACCTATGTGAAAGAGCGAAAGGCCTTCAACCAAACAGTTTGGGATTTCCAGAACACCAAATTCAAGCTGGCAGACATTAAAGCGCAAGCTATCGCCGTTCGCTTGATGGTTGACCACTACGTTAGCGAGAATTTGCGTCGACGCTTGACGCTGGAAGAAGCAGCAGTTGCCAAGTTGTTCGCCACGGAGACGCTTGGAAAGGCGCTTGATGAGATGGTTCAGTTGCACGGTGGCTACGGCTATATGCTGGAGTACCCCGTCGCGCGTTCGTTCGTTGACGCGCGCGTCAACCGAATCTATGGCGGTACTAGCGAAGTGATGCGTGACCTGATCTCACGCAAGTTGTAACGTAGTAGACCCGTTTCCTGAGGAAATCGGGTCATCAAGCCGCACCCCCTGTTGAGTAAAGTTCCGGACTTGGCTATGGAATTTATTGCAGGAGAGGTGTTGCTCAACGATCTTTAAATTCTCGGCAAGGAGCCTTGGCAAGCAACAATGCGATGCTTTCTGAGGCGCTGCCCGTCTACGAAACTGAGACGTGTCGAGCCTGCTTTCGGCTGCACCGGAATCGCTTGAAGTCAAGGCGGACCTGGCGCATCCGCATTTGTGGTGGAAGAGAGTGAGTCGTACCGTTTGAATCTTCGCGATCTGGCCTTTGCATGCAGGATGCGCTGCACGTTACCAATCGGCAACCTACGCAAAGGCGAGCGATCGCTTGAGCGTGAACGGCGGAATCAGGGGCGGGTCGACCCCTGCGGCCAGGCTGTGCTGCATGCCGAAAGGCGTGGTCTTCCCCGATATTTCGGTCTGGTTTGCCACGCTGTTGCACGTGGGTTGGTATTGGACCTGAGGTGGTGCGGCTATTGAATGCCGAGTGATCGCGCGAATGTAAGCCTTGCTCAGTAAGTATTAGGCGTGCTGCAACTACTTTGGTCGCGTACCGGATTATTTTTGCCTGAAAAAGTGGAAAGGGCGCCTCAGGCGCCCTTTCTTATTTTGCATGCCACGCCTACCGGTGCAGGCGCGTCGCAATCAGAACTTATGACGCAGACCGGCAATGACGCCTAGCTGGCTGGCTCCAACGGTTGTGGTGCCGAATCCCGAGGTGCCTGGAACAAGGCCGAGGTTGGCCGCGCCCTTGTTCTTCGTGTAGCCGACATTGAGGTAGACGTCAGTGCGTTTGGAGAACGTATAGTCTGCTGACGCGACAAAGAGCCATGCATCGGAGCTGCTTTTCGCAAAATCCTGATAGTAGGCGGCGCCAGTCAAGGACACGGCCGGCGTTACCTGCCACGCAAGACCTGTCCACCAGAGGTTCGATCGTTGTACGGCACCTGGTTGCGCACCCGCTAGCGTTGCGCCATCCAGGGCATTGGCCCAGCGATAGCCTACATAAGCCTTGCCATCCGTGAAGGCATAGGTGGCAGCCACAACCGCGCGCCGCGTCTTCGCATCGGGATTCGTGGTGAGCGTGCCGGTGCTGACTTCATCGTATGCAGTTCCGAAGCTGACGGGGCCTGTTGAGTATGTCAGGTTGAATCCATACTGCCGCCCAAGTTTGCTGTTGCCTGGGACTTCGCTGCCATTCACAGTGGTGCTGTCTGCGCCAAAGCTGTACATGGCAGATACGCCCAGACCACCAAATGTGCCCGTGTACTTGATGGCGTTGTCGGAGCGCCCGGTAAACGCTGCATCCTGAATCACGATGGAGTAGCGGGGCGCTAGGACCATGGGGTCGAAGTTGCCGGCCATGTCAAAGATCAGATTTTGCTGGCGGCCGAGATAGACGCTGCCCCAAGCATTTTGCAAGCCTAGGTATGCCGAGCGTCCAAACAGGCGGCCTGCGTAGCTTAGGACGCCCGTATCGTTCGCGAAGCCGCTGTCGAGCAGGAAGATGGCCTTGAGTCCTTGGCCGATGTCCTCCACGCCGCGAATTCCCCAGCGAGGGCCGGACAAACCGCCTGAGTCAAGCCTTGTCACGCTATTGCCGCCACCGGCCTGGTGATTCGCAAATTCGATGCCGTTGTCCACCACGCCGAATAGCGTGACGGAGGACTGCGCCATTGCAGAGCCTGCGCACATTGCACCACAGGCCAAGACCAAAGCTGTTCGTTTCATTCGTCTCCCCATTTTTGAGATGTACCGCGTTGGCCGCGGATGGAGAATTATCCTATGGAAGAATGGTAGGACCAAGCAGTGTAAACACTAGGTGGCAGATGCCGTGACTTCAGTGAGGCGTCGCAGGAGTTTAGCTCGCATCTTTTGTGTGGTGCGGGATTGGCTTGTTGTTGCTTAAATTGGAAGTAAACCCCAATGGTCCTACCAATAAATGTGATATAGCTTGTCGATCTATCAATAGGAAGACAACAAGGAGAAGGCAGCATGAAGGCAGCTGTACTGAACGCCGTTGCTGGTGGCTTCGATATCGAAGACGTGCAGCTCGGTGGGCCACGCGCCAGTGAGGTGTTGGTAGAAGTCAGGGCCGCAGGCTTGTGCCATTCCGACTTGCATCTGGCGGAGAACGACTACGGCATCCCGTTGCCCGCAGTACTCGGTCATGAACTGGCTGGTGTAGTTCTCAGCGTCGGTCCGGATGTAAAGGATTTTCGGTTGGGGACCATGTTGTTGGATCCCTGGTGCAATACTGCGGCCATTGTATGCACTGCGTTGGTGGCAGCACATGGCTTTGCGACAGTCCCGAAGAAACGCTCAGAGCAACGGATCAGGCTCCGCGCTTGCTCCGTGCCAATCGACCGCTGACGCAGGTATTCGGCGTCTCGGCATTCGCCGAATGCGCGCTCGTTCATTCTCATCAACTCGCACGCGTTCCCACGGACATGCCTTTTGCTGTCGCCTCGCTGCTGGGGTGCGGCGTCATCACGGGGGTCGGTGCCGCAATTAATACGGCGGGCGTCCGTCCTGGAGATAGCGTTGCCGTTATTGGCATCGGAGGTGTCGGTCTGAATGTTGTTTCCGGTGCCCTCTTGGTTGGGGCGGCTCGCATCATTGCCATCGACACGCGGCCAGAAAAGGAGGTGCTCGCGAAGCAATTCGGTGCTACGGACTTTGTTGATGCGGGTCGAGGTGATGCTGTTGAAGCCGTGAATGCTTTGGTCCAGGGCGGCGTCGACCACGTGTTCGAGGTTGTAGGACTGCGAAGCACGCTCAAGCAAACAATCAAAATGACTCGGAAGGGCGGCGGAATGTACGTGATTGGGCTGCCGAAACCCGGCTTGAGGTGCACGCAGATCTGATTCGCCGGCAAGTAACGATTAAGGGCGTGTACATGGGATCAACGAACATCAAGCGTGACACTCCCATGTATGCCGAACTGTACCGGCAAGGGCGCATCCGCCTCGATGAACTCGTTTCGCGCGAAATAAACATTCGAGATATCAATGCAGCGTACAACGAGCTGAAATCAGGAAGAATCGCACGCAGTGTGATTACATCTTTCTAAAGACTGGTCACGGAATCTCGGAGATTGGACCGATGGAATTTAAGCTTTTGGTAGAAGGCAAGCTAGTGGACGGTGCCGGGAAACTTGACGTGATCAACCCAGCAACGGCTAACGTGTTTGCAACGTGTTCCCGTGCTGATGTAAAGCAGCTGAATGATGCTGTCGAGGCTGCGCGGCGCAGCCAAGCTTCCTGGTCGCGATTGGAATCGAAGGAGCGAGGTGCATACCTGGAATCGCTGGCGGACGAAATCATTCGTCGTGAAGACGACTTCGCTCGGCTGCTGACCTTGGAGCAGGGCAAGCCGCTTGCGCAAGCATACGGAGAAATCAGATCAGCAGTGGCGCGCCTTCGATACTTCGCGCAGGTGAGAGTCGACCCGGTTGTTCTACGGGAAACCGATGCGGAGAGGATCGTGGAGATTCATCGACCGTTGGGCGTTCTGGCAGCCATTACGCCGTGGAATTTTCCATTCAGCTTACTTATTAGCAAGATGGCGCCGGGGCTCGCTGCTGGAAATACACTCGTGGCAAAGCCAGCTCCAACCACGCCATTGACGACTTGCCTACTGGGAGAGGTGGTTGCCAAATTGCTACCTCCTGGGGTATTCAATGTCATCGTTGATTCGAACGATCTCGGTGCGAACCTTACCGCGCATCCGGATGTGGCCAAGATTGGGTTTACAGGCTCGACCGAAACCGGAAAGAAGGTTATGCAGAGCGCGGCCGGTACCCTTAAACGAATCACTCTCGAGTTGGGCGGAAACGACGCCGCCATCGTGTTGGATGATGCCGGTGTCGAGGTTGTAGCGCGTAGGGTGTTTCAAGCAGCGATGCTAAACGCCGGGCAGGTTTGTCTGGCCGCGAAGCGTGCCTATGTGCACCGCAGTCTGTACGACAGCTTTTGTGACGCGTTAGGAAAATGCGCGGAACAGGCAAGGGTCGGGGATGGCATGGCGCCAGAAACTGAAATTGGTCCGCTCCAGAACCGTATCCAGTACGAGAAGGTGCTGGGAATGATCGATAGGTGTAAGTCGGACGGTCGTATCGTCGCTGGCGGGTTCGCTCTTGATCGCGAAGGCTATTTCATCGCACCAACGATTGTGCGCGAAGAACAGTTCGGTCCGGTACTACCTCTACTTGCATTCGACGATGTTGACGAGGTCGTGCGCCGTGCCAATGACTCTGTCTTCGGACTTGGTGCGACCGTGTGGACCTCGGACTATCGTCGTGGCATCGAGATCGCCGAGCGACTTGCGACGGGTACAGTCTGGGTCAATAGGCACCTGGATCTACCGTCGGACGTTCCCTTCGGCGGCGCACGCCAATCTGGAATTGGTTGTGAGAACGGCATCGAGGGCCTCAAAGAGGTTATGCAACGGCAGATCGTCAATGTCGCTAAGGATATGCCTCGAGCGATGTAATAATCATGCCCCGAGGCTAGTGGGCTTCCCACTAGCCATCGCACTGAAGGCTTTGACGGCACGCGATCGCATTCCGTTCGATGCCCGGAATTTGCGCTAGGTTGCCCACGCCTTACGACTGCTCGTGCGCTAGTGCGTATCGTTGTTTCGGGGGAAGCGTTTCGTTTATCAAGCCGCACCACTGTTGCGCGAAGCTTTGTCTACGAAGCAGAGATAAGTCGAGCCCGCTTTGGCTGCGCTGGAATCGCTCGAGGTGAAGGCGATTCTGGCGCAGCCGTATCACTGCAGCCACGTTGATCGGCCGAACACAACGGGGGTACTTAAGAAACCGCTCCGATCGCATGCAGCGTGTGAATGTCGTCGTCCGAGAGGCCATGCTCTCGCAGAATTTCGTCGGAATGCTGGCCGGCATGCTGCACAGGGGGACTGACTATGGCAGGGTGCGATCGGCTGAACCGCGGCGCCGGGCGTGGTTGTTCAACATCGTTTACTTTGCAGAACATCTCACGTGCGACAACGTGAGGATGCAAACGCGATTCGTGAATGGACAGCACTGGCGCAAAGCAGCAATCAGATCCTTCGAGGAGATCACACCATTCTGCGCGGGTGCGGGAGCGGAAAATCTCACTGAATGTCTTTTGTAGCGCGGGCCAACATTTTCTGTCGTGTCGGTTCGGAAGGGACTCGGACTCGATGCCAAGTTTGTCCAGCAGCAGACTGAAGAAGCGGCTCTCGATACCACAGATAGTGACGTACTCACCGTCAAGGGTCTCATAGACTGTGTTCCATGGCGCGGCTCCGCCAATAACGTGTTCTCCGCGATTGGCCAGCCAAGTCCCTGCTGAGGCTTGTCCGTGTACCGAGGCCAGCAGTGTGGAGACGCCATCGATAATCGCGGCGTCGACCACCTGCCCGGTCCCTGAGACCTGTCGCTCCAATAGTGCGGATAAGACACCTAGCGCCATGAAGAGCGATCCGCCCGCGAAATCGCCTACTAAGTTCAGTGGTGCCACAGGAGGGCCCCCTGCCGTACCGATTGCATGTAGCGCGCCCGTAAGAGCGACGAAATTCATGTCGTGACCAGCCGCCGCCGCCAGAGGGCCGTCTTGGCCCCATCCTGTAAGCCGGCCGTAGACCAACCGGGGGTTGGACGCTAGGCACGGCGTTGGGCCCAGCCCGAGATTCTCCATCACGCCAGGGCGATAGCCTTCGATCAGGACGTCGGCCTGTTCGATGAGCTTCATGGCACTGGCTTTGCCTTCCGGATGCTTGAGGTTCAGTGCCACCGAACGCTTGCCTCGGCCCGTGATTTCAAAGTTCGGATCCCTGTGCACGCCCAATTCGGCTTCGATCGTGCGGTCCACGCGGATGACTTCTGCCCCCATGTCCGCCAACAACATGCCGCACATAGGTACTGGGCCAACACTGGCCATCTCAATGACTTTGAATCCTACAAGTGGTCCCATTGCCGTTCTCATTCCTTGGTTGGTCATCATGATTGACTCTATCGTACAATGATCCTACCATTGGACCTATAAGATTTTAACGGAGAGAGTACATGTCGCAGAGAAAGCCGCTTGAGGGCATCACCGTGGTGGACTTCAGCATGCATATGGCTGGTCCATTCTGTACCCGCGCCCTCGCGGATATGGGGGCGGAGGTGATCAAGATCGAACCTCCCGGTGGGGACAATATGCGCAGCATGCCGCCGCACCGCGACGGGGCGAGTAGCTATTTCGGGCATGTCAACGTGGGCAAGAAGAGCGTTGTGCTGGACCTGAAAGACTCCGAGCAGCGTGCGGCGGCTCGTGCATTGGCGTGTAGGGCCGATATCGTCATCGAGAACGGCCGCCCTGGTGTAATGCGCCGGCTCGGGCTGGATTACAGTTCGATTCGCGAAGACAATCCACGTTTGATCTATTGCTCCATTTCCGGATATGGTCAAGAAGGGCCAGGCGCCCAGCGCCCAGCGTTCGCGATGACGATCCATGCGGCATGCGGAATGGATTTAGCTCATATGGCTTACCAGGATCGGCAGGCTCGCCCGTCGAACGTCGGTATCTTCACTGCCGACTTCTTATCCGGGGTCTACGCCCTCTCCGGCGTCCTGACTGCATTGTTTGATCGAGAGCGAACTGGCGCGGGTCAGCACGTCGACGTGTCTCTAATGGACTGCATGCTAAGCATGCTCCCCTACGAGATTCAGGAAGCGCAGTTTCCAACTGGCAAACGCAGGAACACCTACAAGCCTATCGCCACCAGCGACGGTTTCATCATGCTCGCGCTCATTACCGGCAAGAACTTTGAATCGGCGTTTGAAGCTATTGCACTGCCTGAGTGGCGTAGCAATCCGAAGTTCGCGACGCAATCCAGCCGAGCCGAGCATTGGGATGAAGTTTTCTCAACAATCGAACTGTGGACTTCGTCGCGTACGACAGAAGAGTGTCTAGCGGTGTTCTCGCAAGCCGGAGTACCTGTGGCGCGCTACCAGACGGTGGCGCAGGCAATTCTGGACCCGCAACTCGCGTTCCGGCAAACACTTTCGACTGTACGTGATAGGGCAGGCGAGTTTTTGGTCGCCAATCAGCCTTTCAAACTCTCCGCTGCTGCAATCGTTCCGGACGGTCATTCGCCGGCGCTTGGGGAACACACGGAAGAGGTGTTGCATACCTATCTGTGACGTGACCGCCAACAACAGTATTAAGGAGGAGCAATGAAGACATATCCGGCAATCAAGTTGTTTTCCCAGTGCGGCCGCGCGGCATCCTGGGTGGTACTAACTCTGGGATGCTTGGCAATCATCTATGCAGTGATCCGATCTGAGCGAATTGAGAACGTCGCTATCGTGGCAGGCATTGTTTTGCTCGTGAGTGGCATCGTTCGGTTAGGAGCTGAGCTGATGGAAGTAGTGTCCGACACGTTAATCCCGCGCTGAGGAAAACTAGCTATGAATCCTCACAAAGTTGTTGTAGTTGGAGGCGGTTTGGCGGGACTTGTGGCGGGGGTCAGAGCTGCTGAGCTTGGCCTGCCTGTCGTCGTACTCGAACAGGGGACAGAAGAACGTTACCTGTGCAATACGAGGATCTCGTCGGGCGTGTTTCATTTTTGCATGACCGCACCGCGTGCAGAACCTGAGGCGCTGTACAGCAAGGCTCAGACCGTGCTCGACCCGTGTGTCGACCCAGAGTTGGTGCGCACGATCGCAGGTGACGTGAGTCGTTCGATCTCATGGCTTCAGCAGCAAGGTGGCCGCTTTGTTAGTCGGAACGACCCGGCCTGGCCGCACCATACACACTTGTTGGCGCCAGTGGCGCCGATGCAATTGGGGCGGCAATGGGAAGGGCGCGCTGGGGACGTGCTATTGCGAACGCTTGAAGCGCGCCTGCTTCTTCTTGGGGGTGAACTGCGCCGCGGCCACACAGTGGTCGATCTAACTATTGATGAAGGTAGTTGCACCGGTGTCACTGGTACGCTCGCCTTGGAAAACAGGCCTTTCTCGATGCCAGCATCTGCCGTGGTGTTGGCCGACGGTGGGTTTCAATCCAATCCGGAAGCCCTAAAGAATTGGATTGCTCCTCGCCCAGAGCGTCTTCTCCAACGGAATGCCGGTACGGGCGTCGGCGCAGGGCTGGCCATGGCCGTGCGTGCTGGCGCTGCTACGTCCGATTTATCGGGGCTCTACGGCCATCTGCATTCTCGTGATGCCCTAGTCAAGGACGCACTTTGGCCCTATCCATCCCTCGACGAGGTCGCTTGTCGGTACATGCTTGTGGATGGTTCTGGCAAGCGTGTGGTCGACGAGGGACGCGGAGGCATTTACGCTGCCGCCGCCGTCGCGCGGTCCGCGGATCCAGCGGGAGTGACGATTATCTGCGACAAGAACGGTTGGGAAGGCAAGGCCAGCGCGGCCAGTTCAGGCTACCTACCCGTAAACCCCATGCTGGAGAAGGGGGGAGGCTCGGTACTTCTCGCGGGAAGCATTCGTGAACTGGCGGTAAAGGCCGGCATCGATCCGAACGGATTGGCGGCGGAGGTAGAGCGGTACAACACGGCCTTGGCTAACGGGACGCTCGCCGAGCTTAGCCCGTCGCGCTCCAGCGCGGCATATCCGGCGATGCCGATTGCAGAAGCACCATTTGTTGCGCTGCCGGCTGTGGCCGGCATTACTTACACGATGGGTGGTCCCCAGATCGACATCCACAGCCGCGTGCAGCGCCGCAAAGGCGGCGAGATTCCCGGGCTCTATGCCGCGGGTAGCACGAGTGGCGGCCTGGAGGGCTATGCAAGTAATGGTTATGCCGGCGGCCTAGTCAAGGCCGCCGTCACGGCACTACGTGCTGCGGAGCATATTGCAGCCAGGAGATCAACTCCGTGAGACGAGAGAAACAGGACTTCGCGGATACAAGGGCGCCCATCTGAGACCCCAGTTCATAAAGGAGACAATGCGATGAAACTAAAGAGATTGGTCCCCGCAATCTGTACGGCGGTGGCAATGAATGGTGCCATTACCAAGGCTTCGGCCCAACAGTCGGTGCAGCAGTATCCCACTGCACCCGTTCGAGTGCTCTGTGGATTTGCACCCGGCGGGTCCACAGACGCTGCGGCACGCCTTGCAGCAAAGTGGCTAAGCCAGGAACTGAAGCAATCGTTCGTGGTGGACAACAAGGTAGGCGCCAATGGGCTGGTATCGATCCAAAGCCTGAAGAACAGCAAGGCGGATGGCTACACGCTGATGATGGCTTCAGCCGGTTCCATGACGATAACGCCAGCAGTTAAGCGCAACGCTGGCTATCAGCCTCTGCAGGACTTTGCACCGATCGCGATCGTCGGTTGGTATCCCTATGCGCTCGTGGCTCGCCCTTCCTTTCCGGCCGATAACACGGCTGAGTTGATCGACTACGCAAAGAAGCATCCGGGGCAAGTTTCCTACGGTTCCGCAGGGCTTGGCTCAACTAATCACCTTGCCGGGGAATGGTTTTCCAAACTGACCGGTACGTCGATGAATCATGTGCCTTACAAGGGGGACTCGCCTGCCGTCACTGACCTTCTCGCGGATCGCCTGGACGTGTACTTTATGACGCCAAGTGTGGCAATGCCGCACGTGAAAGCCCACAAGCTTAAGCTGCTGGGATCCACAGCCGCGGGTAGCAGCCCATTGATTGATGGTGAGAACCGAATGGTGTCGAGCACTGTTCGAGGCTTCGAGATGGGTAGTTGGCTTGGTCTGGTGGGCCCTGCTGGCATGTCGCCTGAGTTGGTGGCGCGACTAAACAAAGTGCTAAATGACGCCATGCGTCGCCCCGATGCGCAGGCCGAGATGCTTGCCGCTGGGCTTGTACCGATCATCGTTACTCCGGCAGAGTTCAAAGCTCGTATCAAGACCGAGTTGAACCATTGGACAAATATCGCCCGGACTTCGAAGATTGAGATTGATTGAGTCGATAGTTGCGCCAAGCCTGCGTGAATGCAGGCTTGGCTGTGTTCCTAGGACGCAGGCTGCGCTTGTGCCTGCCTCCTTCTCAATCGCCTCTCTGACGCAGGATAAAAAGTGGAAACTACAGTCGTGGCGCGGGATCTTGGTTTCATCGAGGGACCGGTCTGGAGGCCATCAGGCACTCTTCTCGTCGCATCAATCAGTCACGGTTGTGTATATGAGATCGGTCTCGATGGCCAGCATTTAGGCAAATGGGTGACGGGTGGTGGTCCCAACGGCCTAGCATGCTATGCCGACGATGTTCTAGTGGCGCAGAACGGGGGAATTTTTGGCGCCTCAGGACAAAGTAAAGGAGGTGTTCAGCGGCTGAATAGAGGATCGTCCGCGCCACTACTGTTCGCGAGCGAATTTACTGCACCAAACGACCTGTGCGTCGCCCCCGACGGCAGAGTGTTTGTCAGCGATCCTTTGACTGATCGTGCGCTTCTTGAGCCTGTGCTGGGCAGGCTAGTCGTCTGCGACGTCGAAACCGGTGAGCACGAGATAGTCGCGGCGGACAGGCTATTTCCGAACGGTCTGGCGTTTGATCCATCAGGCGAAATTCTGTATCTCGCGCAAACCTACTCTCGAGTCATTGAGCGGTTCTCAGTGCGCGGCAGCAACGTGGTCTCGCTGGGCTTCTTGTGCATGATGAGAAATGGTCGCCCCGATGGCATGGCGGTCGACGTGGATGGAAATATATGGGTATGCACGCCAGGCACCGGCGGGTTAGAAGTGTACTCGTCGAGTGGTCATCTGCTTGATCGTATCGAGATCGGAGCGGGCTCGATGACAACGAATTGTTGCTTCGGCGGAGAGAATATGTCGGATCTGTTTGTCACCGCGTCTGGGTGGGGCAGTCTGCTACGGCTGCGGACCTCTACTCAAGGCTTGTCGTTGTATCGAAGTGCCCCGAAATAGGAGAGCCAAGGCAGCGCAGCACAAGCCCGGCTTAAGCAATTGGGTTTAACATCATCGCTGTCACAAGAGAAGAGGCTGCATGGCTATGGCAAGATGCACGGCACCAGTACGCGGACACAACTCGGCTGCAGCGGCGGCTGCCTGTCCTGCATGTAGCAGCCGCGGCTACCGTCACAGCGGTGGCTACAGCTCGCCCTACTCAACATCGGGCAGCGGAGGAGATGGTTACAGCAACAACGGCGGTGGTCGCAGGTCCAGTGGCGGAGCAAGGCCGCGGTGGTCGCGAGCCGGTTCGTCCGTCTCGTACACGACTTCTCAAGTGCAGTCACTCACGCCAATTCGCCAATCCGTTGAGAAGACAGCGGTAGAGCAGCCTGACCTTCGCGATTGCTTCCTGTGCCACGCGTGGGACGACCGGCAGGGGGCAGCCAAAGAGCTGTACGAATTGCTCGTGGCGGCCGGTGTCAAGGTTTGGTTCAGCGAGAAGGACCTTGGCCTCGGCGTGCCGATGATGCGTGCGATCGACAAGGGCTTGGCAAATTCCCGCATCGGGCTCGTGCTGGTCACCCCGAACCTGTTGCGTCACCTCCCGCAAGAGGGCGTCGCCGACAAAGAACTTTCGGCCCTCTTGGCGGGCAACCGGCTCGTGCCCATCGTGCACCAGACGACATACCCAGAGCTCCGGAATGTCAGCCCCTTGCTTGCCTCCCGAACCGGCCTGGACACTGCCGAAGACTCAATGGCGGTGGTCGCGACCAAGATTTCCGAGCTAGTCGCCATCTGGACCTAGCTGGCTTTCTTCCAATCGGCCGAGAGGCCAACGGACTGCTGGCTTCTTCCACCTTTGCGCCCCTTGGCTTCGCCCTTGGGGCGTTGTTGTTTGCGCCTACCGCGCCGAAAACTCTTCAGGCAGGCGAGTGGTCGGCTACTACGTGGAAGAGAGTGACCTGCGGCGGGATTTTGTAGCCAATCAGGCAGTGAGTCGGCTGTCGATATTAGCAGTATGCAGCCAGGCTCGACGAACCGTGGCCGGAGGTTGATAGCGATGGGCGCTGTGCGGTCGGCGCTCGTTGTAGAACTGCCGCCAGCGCTCGATGAGCACCTTAGCCTCGGCGCGGCTGCGAAACCATTCGCGATTCAGCAATTCGTCGCGCAGCTTGCCGTTGAAGCTCTCGACGAAGCCGTTCTGCCATGGGCTGCCGGGCGTGATGAAGGCCGGGCCGATCGCAGCATCACGCAGCCAGCGCATGACCTTGGCCGCCGTGAATTCGGCGCCGTTGTCCGATCGAATGTGGGCCGGCTTGCCGTACAGCCGCATCAGACGCGACAGCGTCAGAATCACGTCCTGCGAGCGCAAGCTGGCGCCGACCTCGATCGCCAGGCATTCGCGGGTGTATTCGTCGATCACGCACAGCATCTTCAGCGCCCGGCCATCGACCAACTGGTCATGGACGAAGTCGTAGCTCCAGACCGAGTTGGGCTGCGTCGCGCCTGGCAAGCGGATGTCGCTGCCGCAACGGCGCCGACGAGGGCGCCGTCTCGGGATGCTGAGTTTCAGGGCGCGCCACATCCGGCGCACACGCGATTCCCCCATTGCCAGCCAGGCCGCCATCCGACGATAGCCAAAGCGCGGCACCTCCGACGATGCCGCGAGCAGCCGGTCGCCCAGGCGCCGATCCTTCCCCGGCTGCTTGAGCACGTAGGTCGCCACCCGGCGGCTGAGTCCGAGGTAGCGACATGCCTTGCGTTGCGAGAGACCCCGCCGAGTCAGGACTTCCAGCGCCTCACGCCGGCCCGTCGGGGTGATCATTTTTTTGACTGAATTCCTTCAAACCATCAATCACCAACAACTGCTCGGCAAGCAGGCGCTTGAGCCGCTCGTTCTCCGATTCCAGTTCCTTGAGCCGGTGTGCCTCGGCCACGTCCATGCCGCCGAACTTGTTGCGCCAGCGATAGAACGTCTGCTCCGTGATGTTGTGGCGCTTGCACAGATCCTTCGTCGGGACCTCCCGGCTTTCTGCTTCCCGCAGGATGCGGATGATCTGTTCGTCGGTAAATCGCTTCTTCATCGAGTTCTCCATACTCCAAGGATACGAGAACTCACTTTCCGACTGGCTACAGGATTCGTCTCAGGTCAAGGCCGCCGCTCACGCGGCCAGAGTCTCCGGGCAGGCAGCGAGGGAGGATCACACGCACATGGAAGAGGGTAACGCCCAATACTTTTAAGCAGACACGCCGGCGCGAACCAGCACGCCTGCGGCGGGCCCCCTTCGTGGATCAATTGGTTCGCGGCCTGCGGCAAGGCCCGTGCTGCGCGACGGGCTTGCCATTGCCGTGTCCGTTTTGCATTGGCCTGCGATACCTGTCCCACCTCTTGGTCTGCCAGATCCACGCGCGGCGCGCCTTCCACCAGAGAGGTCCATATCGGGTGCCGCGGCACCAGGTCCGGAGCGCGTCGCGCAATGCCGGCTCTGTCAGGGCCAGTTCCGGCGCGTGCTTGGCCAGGTCCTCGAAGATGTCAACCTTCAGTGGCACCTTGGACGCGGGACTCTTCGGGAACGCCGCGGACGCTCCGGACCAGAGCCGCGATGGCTTAGTCAGTCCACTCGGCATCCACCTCCCGCATCAGCTTCCCCGCGAGGATGTAGTCCCCCAGTCTTGTTGCTTTCGCCTCCAAACTCTCCAATTCAGCTGCTGGCAACTCGCTTAATTGAAATTGGCAGTACAGATTGCGTTGCCGGAACGTCAGCTTTGGCCGGAAGAGGCCGGCGGCCAATGCCGCTGGCGACGTAACAGCAATGCTCTCGTGTCCACGGTATTCCACGCGAATTCCGGCCTTCTGACCGAGGCGGCCGAGTTCGACGGCATCTTGCCAGCCAGACTCGTAGTCCAAGTCCACGACCGTTACTCCCGCTGTTTTCAGGTGCAGCAGCGCCTCCCCCTTGGTGCGTGCTCGAACCGTCGCCATTCTCTCTCTCCACTCACATCGATCGCACATCCAAATTGCACCTTGCGCCTCTGCAACATTGTAACTGGCGGTAGCGCGGTAAGCTGCGTCTGGCGATTGACGTCCGAAGCTAACAAGCGACGCGGTGCCAAATCAGGAAAGCATGTGACTTCGCATCCTCCGGAGTGGAAGTTATTCAGCGGGCCGTATCGTCGATGACACTCTCCCCTCATTCAAATTAAAAAGTGAGTAAAAAGTTCAAACGGATTAGTTTTCCGACAGGTGGATCGACACGTTGACGAGTCAACGAAGGACATAAATTATTTGCCATTTAATGGTGCGGAAAAAATAGAGGATTCGGCGCACCTCGCCGTGATAAATAATGTACGATTCTGAGATCCAAGGATAAAAGGAGAAAAAGCGATGGCCACCTACAAGCAGTTGCTGGCAGAGAAGGAAAAGATTGAAGCGCAGTTGGTGGAAGTGCGTGCCACAGAAGTGGCTGGTGTTATCGAGCAGATTCGAGCCTTGATGGCGCAGTACGAACTGACCGCGGAAGACATTGCGCCAAAACGGCGTCGTGGCCGTCCTGCTGCGAGCGCGGCGCCTACCGAGAAAATCAAGATTTCGCTGCCACCCAAGTACCAGGACCCGAAGACCGGTGCCACCTGGACAGGGCGCGGCCGAGCACCCGCCTGGCTGGGCAAGAATCGCGACAAATTCTTGATTCCGGAAGCGTGAGTCAAGGACGATATCCGCTGACGTGAAGACGTACCATGCCTCGCCTTCGCGAGGCAACTCGGCACGGGTGGGTGGCAACTCACGCACCTCCCATCCGTGTGAAATCTGGTGCTTCAGGCTTGTCTCCAATTGATTTCATGTCAATGTCGGATTCGCCCCGCTCTTTGTATCTGGAACCCGGAAAACACTGGAGGAAGCGGATCCTCAGGCGACGAGCGCCAGTTTTCACACGAGAAGTACCCTTACCCCAAAGAGAGACGACCGACTCCAAAGCGGAGAAGATTCATCGATTTCTGCCTCGAGCCCTTCACGCCGCTGACTCTTACCAGAGGCATGCCAATATCCACTGGACGTGCGCAAGGGATGCATTCCGCGCGGTAATGTCTGGAACCCAGAGGGAAAGCAAGTCTGCAAACACCGCCTGAGCTTGCTTGCCGAGCCGCGAGCGTGATATTGACGCGCTGTACTTTGTCCGAAGATCGGGCGTAACGACGTAGAATGACGCGTACCGCGCGCGCAGCGCGGTGGCAGCCACGGCTCAGAATAAGGGAAAGATGGCTACACTGCCACCCAAGCAGGTCATGGACCTGCTGCTCGACGCGATTTGTGTTGTCGACCGTCATGGCCGTTTTCTATCCATTGCGGGGGCTTGCGAAAGTATCTTTGGTTATCGACCTGAGGAGATGCTGGGCAAGCCCATGATTGATTTCGTCCATCCTGAGGACCGGGCGAGAACGCTGCAGGCCGTCGAACGGATCGAGGCAGGCTATCTGCAGCGTCATTTCGAGAATCGCTATGTGCGCAAGGACGGCAGTATCGCGCGCATCATGTGGTCGGCGCGCTTGTCCGAGTGCAAGAACCAGCGGGTGGCAGTGGCCCGCGATATTTCTGACCAGGCCGACGCGCTGGCCGAGGAGCGGTTGTTGTCCAGCGAAGCCTCGGCAGAGGCGCATTGGCGGCTGTCGGCCACGCCCCCGACACTGACCCCGCCAGGATTCCCGCCGATTCCACTGTCGATGCAAGATTACATGGTCTTGCACGCACTCGCCAGCGGCGAAGAATGCGTGACGCGCAAGGCGATCGTGCACGCGCTTGGTGAGGATTTCCTGCATTACGACCAGCGTCGACTGGATACCCAGATGCGCCGCCTGCGCCGCCTGCGCCGCAAGGTCGAGCAGGCGGGCAGTCTGCGCTTGCCCGTGTCCACAGTGCGCGGCAAGGGTTTCCGGGTCTACCAGAAGATCGTGATCGACCGCTAGCGCCGAGGCACGACGCGAAGGCTCGCGGAGTGCGAGCCGGGCTGCTCAGATTTGCTCAGACAACGCCGGCGATTCTGCTTCTATTCTCTTGGCTTTGAACATAGCCAGACTGGCGATCGTCGGCGTGCCTTGCACGCGCGATCCATCAGAGTTTCCATCGCATGGAGCAGCCTCAACCATCCGTACTTAGCCGTACGGATTTGGACATCGCGTTTTCCTCGTTCACAGGTATGGAAGGCGGCAATCCGGGCGCCGCCCTTTGGGTATGCGATGTGGCGCCCCCGTCTAGCTCTGTTCCGCTGTCGGTCGCGTTGCAGAGCCAGCCGATTCCCGGAGCCTGGGACAGGGCGTTTCGGGCGCGCCATGCCGATCTACTGCCGCGCTGGCAGTCGCACTATCGCATCGCACGGGTTTTGGCTGCGGCGCGATCAGCTGCCTTGCCGCCTGGGCGCATGCCGATCAGTGCGCAGGAGTACTTTGACAACTATCTCTATGTGCCGTCCTTGCGGCTGGCCAGGTTCTGCAGTACCGCGGCGACCTGTGCCAGCGTGGCGCGGTCGATATCGCGCTGCGCGGTCAGCGCGCGGACTTCGGCAAGGGTGGTGGCAATGGCGGCATTGCGCTGGCTCTGAGTCGTCATGGGGGGAATCCTGGGTCGGTGCGAAGCCGCGGCGGATGGCGGCAGGGCTCCACTCTACGGAATGTGCGGCTGCGCAAGAACGAACAATATCGACGATGCATATGCGAAGCCGTGCCGGCGGGCGAAGCGCGCCCGTGCGCGGCGGCCAGGGCATAACGATCTGCGATCTGATTCGTTAGCCGGCGGCGCAACTTCTCTTAGGCTCTAGTGCCTGTGCGCAGGCCAGCCATCCAGCCATTGTCCGCGCAAGACTCGCACTCTCCCCGCATTATCGAGATTTCCCCGCCATGACCATTACCGACCTGACCCAGACCCTTGCCGATGACGCGGCCGCCGGCGACGTAAGCGATGCCCGCGCCGCCGCCGTCGCGGCCTTTATCGCCCGCGCCCGCGAGATCGCGGCCACCTACACCGCCGACAGGGCGCCGCTGGCCGCGCTGGCCGACGAACTGGTGGCGCTGGCCGGCCAGGCGCACCTGTTCCCGCCTGAACACTTCCCCGTGGACGCGGCCCGGCCAGCCGCCATCTACCGGCTGGCCGAAGATCCGGACGGCGGCTTCGCGCTGTTCGCATCCGCCGGCCTGCCCGGCAAGGCGCAGCCGCCGCACGACCACACCACCTGGGCAGTGATCGCCGGAGTGCGCGGCGTAGAGCGCAATGTCATCTTTCACCGCAGCCAGGGCAGCAAGCCCGGCCAGGACACGCTGGAGCCGCTGCGCCAGCTCGATGTGCGGGCGGGCAATGCCATTACGCTGTCGCCCACCGATGTGCATACCATCGAGCTGACCGGCGACACGCCCGGGCTGCACCTGCACTTCTACGGCCTCACGCTGACCCTCCTCGCCGGCCGCGTGAAGTTCGACCCCGCGCCCGAGGGGGGCACGCAATACAGCTACCGCACCTTTGCCGCGCCTGCGCTGATCCGCCATCCGCTGGTGAGCCCGGCCGCGCTTAAGCGCGCCATTGCCCAGGGGGAGGAGCTCGCGGTGCTGGACGCGCGGGAAGAGGGCGCATTCGCGCGTGAACACCTGTTGTTCGCCGTGCCCGCGCCGCTGGGCCGGCTCGAGACCACCATCGACCGGCTGGTGCCGCGCCGGACCACGCGCATCGTGGTAACGGACCTGGCGGAAGACATCGCCCATGCGGCCGCGGCCAAGCTGCTGCGTTTCGGCTACACGAACGTCTCCGTGCTGGAAGGCGGCACGCGCGCCTGGCAGGCGGCGGGTTATGAGGTATTCAGCGGCACCAACGTGCCCAGCAAGGCCTTCGGCGAGGTGATCGAGCACGAGCTGCACACGCCGTGGATCACCGCCGAGGCGCTCAAGCTGCACCAGACGCGTGGCGACAACGTGGTGGTGGTGGACAGCCGCCCCTTCACGGAATTCCAGAACATGAGCATCCCCGGTGCGGTGGACTGCCCGGGGGCTGAGCTGGTCTACCGCATCGGCGAGATCGCACCCGATCCCGAGACGCTGGTGGTGGTCAATTGCGCCGGCCGCACGCGCAGCATCGTGGGCGCGCAGACGCTGATCAACGCCGGCATTCCCAATCGCGTGGTGTCGCTCAAGGACGGCACCATGGCATGGCTGCTGGCCGGCTACCAGCTCGACCACGGCCAGACCCGTTTCGCGCCGCAGCCCGGCGAAGCCGCCCAGGCCGCGGCGCGTGAACGGGCGGCCCGCGTGGCGCAGCGCGCTGGCGTGCAACATATCGATGCAGCGCAGCTAGCCGCTTTTGCGCAGCAGGCGGATGACCGCACGCTGTACCGCTTCGACGTCCGCTCGCCCGAGGAATACGCCGCAGGCCACCTGCCGGGCTGGCGTAGCGCCCCCGGTGGCCAGCTGGTGCAGGCCACCGACGCCTACGCCGGCACCCGTCGCGCCCGCATCGTGCTGGCCGACTGGGATGGCGTGCGCGCACAGATCACGGCAGCCTGGCTGGCCCAGTTCGGCGGCCACGAGGTCTACCTGTTCCGCCCGGCACCGCTGGCACCGCGCGAATCCGGCCCAGAGCCCGTGCGCGTGCTGCGCGCCTCCGAGGCCGAAGCGCCGTGGATCGAAGCCGCATCGCTGTTCGCGCTGCAAGCGCAGGGCGGGGCAACGGTGGTGGACGTGGATAGCAGCCTGGCATTCCGACGCGGCCACCTGCCCGGCGCATGGTTCGCCACGCCAGAAAAGGTCGCGCTGGTGCTGGAGCACGCCAGTGCCGACGACATCATCGTGGTGACGTCATCCGACGGCGTGCTGGCGCAAGCGGTAGCGGCCGAGCTGCGCCGCACCAGCCAGCGCGACGTACGCGCACTGCTCGGCGGCAACGCACGCTGGCAAGCGCTTGGCCTGCCAACGGAAACCGGCGAGGCCGGCACGCCCGCCGCAGCGCGCATCCTGACCGGCGACGAAGACGCGTGGTACAGCGCCTACGCCTACGAGGATGAAGACCGCCGGAAGTCCGAAATGCACGCCTACCTGAACTGGGAAATCGGCCTGGTCGACCAACTCGAGCGCGACGGTGATTTGCCGGTGCGGCTGGTGGATTACAGGCAGCAGTAAGCGCAAAGGCATCGCATCGGCCAGCCCCCGCCCTCTCCCCCG